>DASWFM010000106.1:0-1917 GCA_036394235.1 Solirubrobacteraceae bacterium
CCGCGAGGAGATCTTCGGCCCGGTGCTCGTGGCGTCTCCCTACGACACCCTCGAGGAGGTCGCCGAGCGCGCCAACGCCGGCGACTACGGTCTCGCCGCGGGTGTATGGACGCGCGATGTCGGCAATGCGCACAAGCTCGCAGCGATGCTTCGCGCCGGGATGGTCTACGTCAACACCTGGGGGGTCGTCGATCCATCCGCGCCCTTCGGCGGCTTCAAGGCCTCAGGCATCGGCCGCGAGCACGGCCACGACGGCCTCGACGCCTACCTAGAGAGCAAGACGGTCTGGACAGCCCTGTGAGCGCCGCCGTTTCGTGAGCGTCGCCGCCGCCGGCGAGCGCCGGCCGCTGGGAGTCTCCCGCCCCGCACGTTGGGCACCGGCGCTCGCATCGCTCTGCGGCCTGCTGGTCCTCGCCGCGACCGTCGAGGTGGTCCTCGACGGCGCCGTCGAACACTCCCCGCTGATCCCGAAACAGCCTGCGATCGCCGGCTGGCTGTCGGGGATCGGGGAGCGTCTCGGCTTCCGTGTCTTCCTGATCGCGCTGATCGCCGCGTCGGTCGGCTACGGCGGCCTGCTCGCGCTCGCCTACGCACGTGGCGAGCGCGCCGTGCCTCGGCGCTGGGCGATCGGCCTGATCGCCGCGCTGCACCTGGTGATCTTCCTCGGCCCGATTCTCCTCTCCACCGATGTGTTCAGCTACATCGCCTACGCACGGATGGGCGTAGAGCACGGCATCAACCCCTACCTGCACGGGCCCGCGGCGATCTCGAGCGATCCCATCTTCCAGTACGTGGGGCACGACTGGCGCAAAGTCGAGTCGGCCTACGGGCCGCTCTACACGCTCCTCTCCTATCCGCTCGCGCCGCTCGGCGTTCACGGCGCGTTGTGGGCGATGAAGCTCGAGGCGCTGCTGGCCAGCGCCGGCACGCTCGCGCTCGTCTGGCGCTGCGCGAAGGCTCGCAGGCGCGATCCGGTCGCGGCGGTCGTCGCCGTCGGCGTCAACCCGCTGTACGTCCTCTACGGCCTGGGCGGCGCACACAACGACCTGCTGATGATGTTCGCGATGATGGCCGCCGTGGCGCTGATGCTGACGCCCCGCGAGGGCGCCGCCGGTGCGCGCCGCGAAGCCGGCGCCGCGGCGATCGTCGTTGCCGGCGCGCTGATCAAGGCGACCGTCGCCGTGCTGTTGCCCTTCATGGTCCTCTCGCGGCGTCGCCTCGCCCCGCTCCTCGGGGCGCTCGTCGCGATCGTCCTCGGCGCGGTGATCGGCTTCGCCGCCTTCGGCATCCACGGGATCGATCTCGTCTCGGCCCTGAACCGCGACTCGGGCTTCGTCTCGAGCGACAGCTTCGCCAACGAGATCGCGCACCTGTTCGGCAAGAACGGCGTCTTCCCGGTCGATCACACGCTGCTGAAGGGCGCCCTGGTGCTGATCGTCCTGCACCTGCTGTGGCGAACCTGGCGCGGATACGACTGGATCGCGGCAGCCGGCTGGAGCCTGCTCGCGATCTCGGTCACGAGCACATGGCTGCTCGCCTGGTACATCCTCTGGCCGCTACCGCTGGCCGTCGTCGCCCGCGACCGGCGCCTGCTGATCGCCACGCTCGCCGTCCAGGCGATGTTCATCGTCCATCAGACCACGCCCCTCGTGGCGCCGGTGTCATGAGCTC
The DNA here is from genome assembly GCA_036394235.1 of Solirubrobacteraceae bacterium. GTDB lineage: Bacteria > Actinomycetota > Thermoleophilia > Solirubrobacterales > Solirubrobacteraceae > Palsa-744. Next base: position 1,672 of record DASWFM010000106.1, read on the forward strand.
CCCCGGAGCCTCCGAGCCCTACGAGAAGCTCTGGCGCCGGCTGCCCGCGGCGCTGCGGCCACGCAGCAGCGAGCTGCCGGGCCGCGGCGAGCTGCGGCTAGTCGAGACCGCCGTGCTGTTGCTCGTCGGCCTGCTGCTCGCCGTGGCTACCGTCAACGATGTCGTCCGCCAGGCTCACATCAACCACCGGCTCGTCGCCGACCTGCGCACCTGGCGGCAGTACACCCACCACGACTACAAGAACAT
>DASWFM010000107.1:0-10292 GCA_036394235.1 Solirubrobacteraceae bacterium
CCCGAACGCCGCGCCGCCGAAGTGACGCCCGCCGTGTGCAAGGCCTCCGCCGGCGCCGTCGAGCACCTGCCCGTCGCTCGCGTGCGCAACCTCGCCGACTTCCTCGCCGACTCCCGCGAGGCGGGATGCTGGTCCTATGGGGCGAGCGCGGCAGGGGACGGGCGACGCGCGCCCGTGCCGTATGACCGTCCCGACTACGCCGGCGCCGGCGTCGTGCTCGTACTCGGCAGCGAGGGCTCCGGCCTGCGTCCGCGCGTGGCGGCCGGATGCGACGAGCTGATCGCGCTCCCCATTCGAGGGCGGGTGGAGTCGCTTGGCGTCGCCGCCGCGGCCGCCGCGATCCTGTACGAGATATTGCAAAAAAGGGTTGACAGCTCTTCATAACTGTGCGAGTCTGCCCGCGCATAACGCTGTACCTAAGGTTGAGAAGCCTTGGGAACTGAATAGCTTTGGCGCCAGGGGAGGAGTGCGCCACTGAGCAAACACCCGGGTCCACCAAGGTAGGTGGCCCCAAGAAAGGATGGATCTGCTCGTGGCACGTATCTCCCACAACCCTAACTCTGAACCAAAGGTCGAGGATTTGTTCCTGATCGCCCTCGCAAAGCAGGGGGATCGCAATGCCTACGACCGCCTCGTCCGCCGCTATCACGGCTTCGTGCGGCTCAAGGCCTCCTCGTATTTCCTCGCCGGCGGAGACTCCGACGACCTGATCCAGGAGGGCCTGGTAGGCCTCTACAAGGCAATCCGCGACTTCCGGACCGATCGGGAGTCGAGCTTCCGCAACTTCGCCGAGCTCTGCATCACGCGCCAGATCATCACGGCCGTGAAGACGGCCACTCGCAACAAGCACACGCCGCTGAACCAGTACGTCTCGTTCTCCTCGACGCCCGCCGGCTCCGGCGACGATGTGCCGACGCTCGACCAGATGCTGCCGGGCCCGACGGTGCACGATCCCGTCAACCAGGTGATCTCATCCGAGGAGCTGCGATCGCTCGTAGGCTGCCTCTCCACGGCCCTTTCGGAGCTCGAGAGCCGGGTGCTGTCGCTGTACCTCGACGGCTACTCCTACGAGCAGGTCGGCGAGCGCCTGAGCTGCGACACGAAGACGGTCGACAACGCCCTGCAGAGGGTGAAGCGCAAGGTCGGCGCCCACCTGGACTCGCGCGCGGTTGCGGCGTAGGCCGGCTCGCCCCGAGAGCTAGTCCGGGGGCGCCGCCGGCAGGGCTCTGGGGGATCTCGTTCGGGGGGCCGTCCGCGAGGCGGCCCCGATCATCAGCCGCGGGGAGGGTTCTCGGCCTCGGAGCGGGACTCCGGCAGGTGCCTGCGGTGCCGCGGCGCCAGGGACTCGAAGCCGTAGGCGACAGGCGCACCGCCGCGCTTGCGTCGGTAGTAGGCCTGCGGGGCGTAGTGATCGCCATGGTTGATGTCGGCGATCAGCACGTAGAGGACCACCACGAGCGGCAGGACTACGAGCAGGATCACGATCATGATTTGGCGCTTTCTCCCAACGGCCGGTGAGCCCAGGATAACGGCGCCGGCCCGCTCGAATCGGAATCTTCGCCCGGCGCTTGCGCGGACTCTGTTGCATTGGTGTCCACGAGCAAGCCGAGCATCTCACCAATCGTCGGCTCTCGACCGACGGCATGTCGCAGGGGGAGATCGGCCTGGATGCGGTAGCGGTTGCGCCGGCCCTCCTTGTCCTTCACGATGTAGCCCGCCTCGGTCAGGTCGGTGACGATGCCGAATGCCGTGCGCTCGGTGATATCCAGGGTCGCTGCGATGTCGCGGAGGCGCACGCCGGGGTCGTGGGCGATACAGACGAGGGCTCGCGCATGGTTGGTCAGGAAGCTCCAGTTCGCCATCTGACAAGCATAGGCGGAGCTTTCCCGAAATCGCTTGCTAGTTTTCTGATGCTGGAGTAGGGTCGCAAGTGACACCGGGGCCAGGCTGTCGCTGACCGCCAGGTTTGCTCGGGAGTCAGCGAGAGGAGCCAGCCATGCTGCTGGACGCGCGACACGACGCGGACCGCACCGAGACGACAGGCTCGGAGCGGGGTTCCGCCCCGGCTCTGCACGCCGCATCCAGCAAGGCTGCCTCATCGGCGAACGTGGGTGCGGAGCCGTGAGCGAGGATCGACTGCATGTGGTGTTCGGCGTCGGGCAGGTCGGGCGTGCGCTCAGCGCGCGCCTGGCCGGGCTCGGCCTGCCGGTGCGCGCGGTGTCCCGGCACCATGTGGCGGTGTCCGGGCACCGGCGGGCGGTGTCCCGGCACCGGCAGGCGGTGGCCCCGCACCGGCCCGCAGGGCTGGCCGACGCAGTCGAATGGAGGGCCGCCGACGCGTCTGACCCCGACGCCGCCACCGACGCCGCACAGGGCGCCTCGATCATCTACCAATGCCTGAGCGCTCCATACACGGATTGGCCGAAGCTCTTCCCCCCATTGCAGCGCGGCGTACTCGCCGCAGCTGAGCGCAACGGCGCGCTCCTGGTGAGCCTCGAGAACCTGTACGGCTACGGCCCGACCGGGGGCCAACCGATGAGGGAGCACCTCCCGTTGGCCGCGACGACGGTCAAGGGCCGGACGCGCGCGGCCATGACCGAAGAGCTATGTACCGTCGCGGCCGCCGGTCGAGTCAGCATGACCATCGGCAGGGCCTCGGACTTCTTCGGCGCGGGCGTCACCGAGACGACACTCGGCGAGCGCGTCTTCGCCAACGCCGTGGCCGGCAAGCGCGCCGACTTCCTCGGCAACCCCGACGTGCCTCACACCTACAGCTACGTACCGGACGTAGCTGCGGGCCTGGCCACCCTCGGCACCGACGGACGCGCGGTGGGCGGCGTCTGGCACCTACCTGGGCCCGAGACCGTCACGACCCGAGAGTTGCTCGAGATCCTGGGCGGCGAGGTCGGGCACCCGGTCGCGATCCGCTCGGTGCCCAAGCTCATCATGCGCGCCCTCGGGCTGTTCAACCCGATGATGCGAGAGCTGGCGGAGATGGCCTACGAGTTCGAGGAGCCTTTCGTGCTCGACACCTCCAAGTACGAATCGACGTTCGGGGCCGCCGGCACCCCGCTCGCCGCCGCCATCGCCTCGACCGTTGCCTGGTACCGCAGCCAGGGCGCGACGCCCGCCTCGTCACAGGAAGGACCGACCCCATGGCCAGCACCAACGCCCGCCTCACCGCCGACACCGACGCCCTTGGCGACCCCCGCGCCGGCGCCCGGTTCCGACCCCTCGTGAACCCCGCCACCGGCGAGCAGATCCAATTCACAGCCGTCCCGGGGGACAGCGACGAGGACAGCCGGAAAGCCCGGTTCGAGCGGTGAGGACGTAGGATCCCCATGCGGCCACGCGGCCGCGGGGAGGGAAATCTCAGACCTCTAAGCGAAGGGGGAAGCAAGCCATGGACACCTACGTGATCCTGCGCCGGGGGGCATGGGGCTCTGTAGAGGAGCTCGAACAGGTGGCCGCCCGCTCCAAACAGGTGGGCGACGAGCAGATGTCCGATGACATCCGCTGGATTCGCAGCTACGTGATCAACGAGCCCGACGGCGGCCTCGGAACGGTCTGCGTCTATCAGTCCAGCAGTCCCGACGCGATTCGCGACCACGCCCAGCGCGTTGGGATGCCCGCCCACGAGGTGATCCCGGTGGCGGACACCGTGATCGTGCGGCCCGATCCCGGGGCAGCCGCCTGACGAGCATCCGCTGAACGGCGGCCGCACCGTTGAGGCCGAACGACTGCGGCCGCACCGTTGAGCCGAGGAGGCCGAACGACTGCGGCCGCCCCGTTGAGCCGAGGCCGAACGACTGCGGCCGCCCCGTTCTCGGAGGCGGCCGCAGTGCGTCATCGAGGTGGATGCCGGCGTGGGCGGCTCGTTCGTCCGTCGCTAGTGGCCTTCCGGCGGCAGGCCGCCGTTGACGGGAGGCTCGAGCGGGATCTTCGCCGATGGAATCGGCGTGACCGTGGTCGGGAAGGTCGCGCTCGCCGTGCCCCCGTTTTCTGAGTCACCCGGGATCTTGACCCGGAGCACGTAGCTGCCCGGAGCGAAGAAGGTCCTCGTGATCGAGTAGCTACCGTCGGCTGCGACGGTACCCACGGCGACCACGTGGAAGTTCGTCCCGGAGATGTTCTGCTTCTCCAGATAGATCTGGTGGCCGGCCTTCGCCGGTGTCACGGTGCCGCTGAACGTCAACGGCTGGCCCGAGGAGATCGAGCTCGCGGACGGTTTCGCCGTCAGGACGTATTTGACGCCCTGGTAGAGGACCGCCGAGCTGCGGCTGCCGGCCTGCACCCGGTAGAAGGTGCTGACGCCGGGCGACTGCGGCGCGAAGGCGTACTTGCCCGCCGAGTCCGTCGTCGTGGTCGTGACGGGCCCGTATTTGCCGTGCGCCGGACGACTCATCAATGTGATCGTCGTGTTCGGCTCGCCGGCGACGTTTCCGCTGATCACGGTCGAACCGCCGAAGGCCAGCGGGTCCTGGGCGCTGACGATCGTCAGCGACGGGTTCTGCGCCTGCGAGATCACGTAGCTGAGCACGTTCGATGGGCTTGCGATGTTGCGGTGATTGGATCGAATCAGGACGCGGATGCTCGAAGCGCCGGGCACCGCGAAGGCGTGGGTGATCGAGAAGTTGCCGTTCACGTCGACCAGCACCGGTTTGGCGATCTGGTGCCATTCGTTGCCCTTGATCGCGTTCTCCCGCTGCAGCACCGCTGTCGCGCCGCCGTCGTGCGGGTTGACCGTGCCGCTGAATGTGACCGCGTTGCGGCGGCCCGTGCGGATGCCCGAGAACAGGGATTTCGTTTCCGGCGGCCCGGTCAGCGACACCTGGGCCGCGACCCTCACGTTGCGCGTCGGACTGCGGACGGTCCCGAGGGCGGAGTAGAAGCCGGTGTTGCTCGTAAGGGCACCGGTGGGAAGCTGGTAGAGGCCTTCTTTGTTCGTCGTGGTCGTGCCGAGCACGCTGAAGCCGGGGCTGCCGGCCGGGTGGTCGAAGATGGTCACGGTCTGTTCGCCCGCGGGGGCGCCGCCGCACGTGCCCCGCCCATAGGCAAGCGCCGCTTCGCCGCTCGTCACCAGGCGCGGCGCCACGCTCAGGGCGATCTTGCAGAGGCCCGCGTGGGGTTTGCGCGTGACGGCGACGCTGTGATGGCGTTGGTTGTGCGCAGCCACCGCTCCGGCCGGGGCCAGCGCCAGCAGGGCTGCCGCGGCCGTGACGGCCGAGGCCAGCTTGTGTGAACGCATCTGTGCCTTCTCCTTGTCGGAAGTGGTCCTCTTCGCTCCTCCGAAGCCCCTAACCCGGCGCTCTCGGCATTGATGCGGTCACTCCCACGATCGTCCAGGGCCGCAAGAAATCGACCGTCCCGGGGACCCGCGGAGCGGGGCGGAGGTCCGCTCTTGGGATTAGCTCGAGCTGCCGAGCGTGAGCTGGGCGAGCGAGGCCCCGCCGTCGACCGCGATCGTCTGGCCGTTGACCTGCGCGGCCTCTGAGCCGACCAGGAACGACACGGCCGCGGCGATCTCCGCGGGCTCGACCAGCCGCCCGGCCGGGGCTGCGGACAGGGCTCGCTCACGGACCTCCGCGGGCATCGCCAGCACTGCCTCGGTGCCGACGAGGCCGGGCAGGATCGCGTTGACGGTGATGCCGTGCGCGGCGTTCTCGACGGCCAGCGTGCGGACCATTCCGAGCTGCCCCGCCTTGGAGGCGGCATAGGCGACCTGACCCGGCAGCCCGCCGAGTGCCGCAACGCTCGAGATCACGACGATGCGTCCCTGCCGCCGCTCGCGCATGCCGACGAGGCACGCCTGGATCGTGCGGAACGCCCCCGTGAGGTTCACGTCGATGTCGAGCTGCCACTGCTCCACGGTCATGCGGTGGCCCGGGGCGATCGTCGTCGTCACGCCCGCGTTGGCGACGCACACATCGATCTCGCCGAGTGCCGGGAATGGATCGCGTGCGATGTCCATCGCGATGTCGCAGCCCTCGCGGCGGTCCAGCGTGAGAACCTCCATGCCGTCGGCCCGTAGGCGCTCTGCGATCGCCGCCCCGATGCCCCGTGCAGCGCCCGTCACAAGCGCCCTGGCGCCCGCAGTCACAATTGTCCGTGAACGATCATCGAAGGAGGGAACGATGACAGACCGCTGGTTCTCCGATGAGCAGCTCGAACAGCTCTCCCGGCCGACGATGGACCGCGCCATCGAGGCGATCGACGCGGGCGATCTCGATGGTGCCCGGCGTCTCTGCGCCGAGATGAAGCACGAGTGGCAGATGCTCCACGACCTGATGGCCGCGGGCGTACTCGACCTCGTCTCCTTCATCCAGCAGCGACTCGGAGAGGACGGCGTGGCCGAAGCGTGGACGGAGTCGATGAACCGCGGCTGGCGCCGCCACCACGACGCGATCGTCTCGCTCGAGCGGCGGGACCTCGTCGAGCTGCTCGCCGCCACCTGGCGCGCTCACTCCTGCTCCGGAGTTGGTCCCAACCCGGGCTCCTTCACGATCACGGAGGACGAGGAGAAGGTGACCTTCTCGATGAACCCCTGCGGATCCGGCCAGCGGTTGGTGCGAAACGGGGCCTACGAGGGGCTGCCGGGCGGAGGCGTCACGCAGGAGGCCCACGACTGGTCCTTCGGACGTAAGGGCTTGCCGCTGTACTGCACTCATTGCTCGTTCATGAACGAGTCACTGCCGATCCAGTGGTCCGGTTATCCCCTGTATCCCTCCGAGCCGCCCCAGGACTACGCGAAGGACCCCTGCACCTGGCACTGGTACAAGGATCCCGACGACATCCCTGAGCAGCATTGGGCTCGCTACGGCGCGGTCAAGCCCGAGCGGCAGTCGCCTGGGTGAGGTCGTAGGACGGTCGTCTTGGACGCCTCGTGTGCATTGGTATTCACCGGGGCGGGTCGGGATGTTCTCGTTGGACGCCGCGTGTGCATTGGTATCGACCGGGCGCGGGCCGGGATGGTCATGATGGACGCCGCGTGCGCATTGGTATCGACCGGGTAGATACTTTTGCTACCACCCGCTTCAAGGAGCGACTGTGACCCGGCGCCGGCGTGACGCCGCGGACCCACTGGCGCCTCCGCGGGCTGCTACGGCTCGATCACATTGCGTGGGTCGGGCTGCTCCTCCGGCGGCGCCTGGCTGTAGTCGCCGAAGGGCCCGTCGCGGCGACCGATTGCCGCGCCCACGCCGTCGCGCTCGGCGATGCCGATGAACTCGGCTGCCTCGGGCGTGTTGCGCATCAGCCCGTCGAGGATCGGGCCGAGGGTCTGCGTTGAGGCCAGGCCCATGTTCTCGTAGGCCTGGTTGACGATCAGCTTCATCGCGCTCAGCTGCGAGATCGGGATCTCGGCCAGCCGCGAGGCCTCGGCGGCCACGGTCGTCTCCAGCTCGGCGAACGGCACGGAGCGGTTTATCAGCCCCGCATCGGCCGCTTCGGTGCCCGACAGCGGCCGGCCCGTGAGGGCGTATTCCTTGGCCCTGGTGAGGCCGAGCCGGTAGAGCCACATCCCGGTCAGGTAACAGCCCCACATGCGCGAGTAGGGAGTGCCGATCCGCGCGTCGTCGCTGGCGATCACGAGATCCGCGCAGAGGGCCATGTCGCTGCCGCCGCCGACGCACCAACCGTGCACCTGTGCGACGACGGGCTTCGGCGAATGCCAGATCGACATGAACTTCGGCACCGGACCGGACGCCGGCGAGGTCGCCATCGCGAAGTCCTTGCCCGGATCCCAGCGGCCCTCGGTCGTCATGCCCTCATCCCAGTGATGAAAGCCGCCCCCGAAGTCGAAGCCGGCGCAGAAGGAGCGCCCCGCGCCGCGCAGCACGATCACCTTCACCGCATCGTCGAGCGTGGCGCGTTGGACGGCGTCCTGCAGCTCATCGGGCATCGGCGGGACGATCGTGTTGAGCCGCTCCGGACGGTTCAGCGTGATCGTCGCGATCGCGTCGCCGGTCTCGTACAGCACCGTCTCGTAGGACATTGCAGCCTCCTGGAGGTGGACGGCGGCGATGCTATTCGCTCCCCGTCGATGCTCGGTCGCCGGGCCGCGAGTAGCCGGCCCAGGGCGCAAGTAGCCGGCCCGGCGGCCCGGTCAGGCGCGACCCGAGAGGGCGTCGACGATCGAGCCGAGCCGGGACGGCCGTCCGGTTCGCCGCTCGGCGCTGTCGGCACGGCGGTACAGCGCGTACACAGCGTTGATCTCGGCCCATCGCAGCGGCTCTGGCTCCCAGCGCTTCTCCCGGCGGCCGACCCAAGGCAGCTCCGTGAGCTCGGTCTGCTCGCCCAGCAGCAGATCGCGCAGGGTGCGCCCGGCGAGGTTGGCAGCGGCCACGCCCTCCCCGACGTAGCCACCGGCGTGGGCGAGCCCGGTGGCCGGGTCGGCTACGACCGACGGGCACCAGTCGCGCGGGACGCCGAGCACGCCGGACCACGCATGCGCGACCTCCGCATCGCGCGCGGCCGGGAACATCGCGGCGAGCTTCGCCTGCAGGCCGCGGACGGTCGAGGCCGCCGTGGCGCCGCGGCCGTCGGTGCGCGAGCCGTAGCGGTACGGCACGCCGCGGCCGCCGATCGCGATGCGCCCGTCGGCGGTGCGCTGCAGGTAGGCGTACACGTGGGCTCCGTCCCCAATCGTCTCCGAGCTCTGCCAGCCGATCTGCTGCCAGCTCGACTCTCCCAGCGGCTCGGTGACGATCATCGAGCTGTTCATCGGCACGAGCGCGCGGCGCAGTCCGGGCAGGCTCGCCGTGTAGCCCTCGGTTGCCCGCACCACCCATCGCGCCACCACCTCGCCCCGAGCGGTCCGGGCGCGATGCGCCGCGAGCTCCGTCACGGGTGTTCGCTCGTAGATCTCGACGCCAAGCTGCTCGACGAGCGCGGCCAGGCCGAGCAGCAGCTTCACGGGGTGCACCCGCGCGACATGGGGGGAGAAGCTCGCGCCGAGCGCCCCCGCGACCCTGACTCGGGCCGAGAGCTCCGCTGCGCCGAGCTCGCGGAGGTCCTCCTCGCCGAGGCCGAGGCCGCGGGCGGCCTCGATCTCCTCGCGCAGCCGCACGAGCTGGGCGCGATCGAGCGCGACCGTGAGGTTGCCGCCCAGCACGAGGTCGGCGTCGATCGCGTGCTCGGCGGCCACGGCCGCGATCTCCGGGACGGTCGCGAACATCGCCCGCTGCATCGCTTCGTAGGGCGCGACGGCGCTGCCGCGGGCGTAGGCGCGTGGCGGTCCCGAGAAGAAGCCCGACACCCAGCCACCGTTGCGGCCCGAGGCGCCGAAACCGGCCTGCTCGGCCTCCAGCACGAGCACCCGCAGCGAAGGACGCGCGCGCTTCAGGTAGTACGCGGTCCAGAGGCCCGTGAAACCGGCGCCGACGATCGCCACGTCGGCCTCCGTCGGACCGGCCAGCGGTGGCCGCGGCGGAGGCTCGCCGCCGACCGAACGCCACCAGAAGCCCAGTTCGCCCGTCCGCATTTTGCGAGCCTAGCTGCGCCGCTTCTCAGCCGCCGCTGATCGTGGTTATGATCGGTCCGTTCGCCGCTCGGAGGCGGAGTTTCGGAGAGGAAGGAACGCAATGGAGGCAGCAGTTTCAGGAGCGCCGGCACGGGGGGGACCGGCAGCAGCAGCCGCGACGATCGCCGAGGCCTTCCGGATCACCTCCGCCGAGCGCGCCCAGGAGGTCGCGATTCGCACCAAGGACGACGCCTTCACGATCACCTGGGGCGAGCTGCGCCGGCGCGCCGACGCGCTCGCCGGCGGCCTCCACGGACTCGGCCTGCGCCGCGGCGACACGCTCGCGCTGATGATCGGAAACCGTCCCGAGTTCCACCTCTGCGACATCGCGGCGATGATGGTCGGCGCGGCGCCCTTCTCGATCTACAGCACCTATACGGCCGAACAGATCGCCTATCTGATGGGTGACGCCGAAGCGCGAATCCTGATCTGCGAGTCCCAGTACCTGGACCGCGTGCTGGAGGCTCGCAAGTCGCTGCCGAAGCTCGAGCACGTGATCGTCGTCGACGGCGAGGGCGAAGGCAGTTTCGAGCGAACGCTGCTGGCGTCCGAGGCCGGACAGCTACCTTCGGGTCTGGGGCCTGACGACATGGCCGTTCTGATGTTCACCTCAGGCACGACGGGCGAGCCGAAGGGCGTCATGCATACGTCAAACTCGCTGATCGCGTGCTGCAAGGCGCTGTCGGGCAGGTTCGGACTTGATTCCAGCGATGTCCTCCTGGTCGCCTCGCCGGTCGGGCATATGACGGGCTATGCCGCGATCGTGCTGCTG
>DASWFM010000108.1:0-28636 GCA_036394235.1 Solirubrobacteraceae bacterium
GCCTCGACACGACCTGCCAGGTGCAGTACGTGGACGAAGCAAGCTTCCAGAGCTCAGGCTACGCCGGCGCCGCAACCGTGCCGTGCACGCCCGAAGACCTCGGCAGCGGCTCTGGCGCTCGCGGCGCCGGGGCGACACTCGCCGGCCTGCAGCTCGGCACCGTCTATCACTACCGCTTCATCGTCTCCAACGAAGCCGGCATGAAGCCCGGCGCCGACCAGACGTTCGCCACGTTCGGCATCGACGCGTTTTCGTTCGGCGTCCTCGGCGAAGAAGGCCAACCGGTAACGCAGGCCGGCGCGCACCCCTACCAGATCACCGACAACTTCACGCTGAACACCACGACGAAACTCGGTAACCCGGAAGAAACGGATGCCAACCCCCACGAAGTCCAGACGGAACTGCCGCCGGGGCTGATCGGCAACCCGGACGCGACGCCGAAGTGCAGCCCGTACAACGTCGCGCACGCCGACTGCCAGGGCACGAGCCAGGTCGGCGTGCTGACGCTGTACACGAGCAGCGAACCCACGACCGCAAAGGAAGCGCCGCTGTACAACCTCGAACCGCCCGCCGGCGTGGCAGCTCAGTTGGGTGCGCGCTTCAACGGCTTCGTGACAGCGCACATCGATGCCAAGGTCCGCACCGGCGGTGACTACGGCGTCACCTCCGACGCGCTCGACATCTCCGCCGGCGAAGGGCTCATCAGGGCGTCCGTGACGCTATGGGGCGTGCCGGCGGAAGCGAGCCACAACGCCCAGCGCTACTGCCCCGCTCCCGGCGCAATCAACGAGCGCGCTCCGTGCGAAAGCGACGCGCCGCTCGTGCCGTTCCTGCGCAACCCGACCTCGTGCCTGGGAGCGCAGACGGCGACGATGCGCGCCGACTCTTGGCAGAGCATCGGCAGCTTCGCGCAGGCGAACAGTCAGACGCCCGGGTTCAACGGCTGCGGCAGGCTGAGCTTCACCCCGCGGATTACGGTCCAGCCCGAAAGCGCCGACGCCGACTCGCCGACCGGGGTGCACGTCGACCTCCGCGTTCCGCAGAACGAAGATCCGAACGGGCTAGCCGAGGCGGACCTCAAGGACGCGGTCGTCACACTGCCGGCGGGCGTCACCGTCAACCCATCCTCCGCCAACGGTCTGCAAGCCTGCTCGCCAGCCCAGGTTGAACTGAACGGCCCGCAGCCCGCGCGCTGCCCCGACGCCTCGAAGATCGGCTCCGTGCAGATCGACACACCGCTGATCGACCATCCTCTGGACGGCGGCGTTTATGTCGCCCAGCAGGGCAACCGCGGGCCCGGGCAGGGCTCGAACCCGTTCGGCTCGCTCCTCGCGATCTACATCGCCGTCGACGACCCGCAGACAGGGGTAGTCGTCAAGCTGGCGGGCCAGATGACCGCCGACCCGCTCACCGGGCAGCTCACGGCCAGCTTCCTCAACAACCCGCAGCTGCCCTTCGAAGACCTGAAACTCGACATCTTCGGCGGGGCGCGTGCGCCGCTCGCGACGCCGCCGCTGTGCGGCACCTATACGACTACGACGTCCCTGACGCCATGGTCGGCGCCAGAATCCGGACCGGCGGCGATGCCGTCAAACCCGTTCGCCATCACCTCTGGCCCGGGCGGCTCGCCCTGCGCTGACCCGTTGCCGTTCTCGCCATCGCTGAGCGCGGGCTCGACGAGCATCCAGGCGAGCGGGTTCACGCCCTTCACGACGACCTTCTCCCGCGAAGACGGCAATCAGAACCTGAGCGGCGTCCAGCTCCACCTGCCCGAGGGGCTGCTCGGCAAGCTGGCCTCCGTTACACCCTGCCCTGAACCGCAGGCCGCCCAGGCAACATGCGGCCCGCAAAGCGAAATCGGCCACACCGTCGCCAGCGTCGGCCTCGGCCCCGACCCCTACACCATCTCGGGCGGCAAGGTCTTCATCACCGGTCCCTACAAGGGTGCCCCCTACGGCCTATCCATCGCGGAGCCGGCCAAAGCCGGCCCCTTCGACCTCGGCAGTGGGCCGTGCGACTGCGTGGTCGTCCGGGCGAAGATCGAGATCGACCCACACACATCGGCGTTGACGGTCACCAGCGACCCACTGCCCACGATCCTCCAGGGCATCCCCGTGCAGCTCAAGCACGTCAACGTCACCGTCGACCGGCCGGGCTTCACGTTCAACCCGACGAACTGCACCCAGCTCGCAATCGCGGCGACGCTCACAAGCGAACAGGGAGCAACGGCGCCGGCGTCGGTGCCGTTCGAGGTAGCGAACTGCGCGACCCTCCCGTTCAAGCCAACGTTCACCGTCCTCACGCAGGCCAAGACGAGCCGAGCGAACGGCGCCTCACTGCACGTGAAGGTGACATCCGGACCGGGTCAGGCCAACATCGGCAAAGTCAAGGTTGACCTGCCCAAGCAGCTCCCGTCGAGGCTGACGACGCTGCAGAAAGCGTGCCCCGCTGCCACTTTCAACGCCAACCCGGGGTCATGTCAGGCGGGCTCCATCGTCGGGACGGCGACCGCGGTCACCCCGGTCCTGAAGAGCCCGCTGACCGGCCCGGCCTACCTGGTCTCTCACGCCGGCGCGGCCTTCCCAGACCTCGTCATCGTGCTCCAAGGCGAAGGGATCACGCTCGACCTCGTCGGCAACACGGACATCAAAAAGGGCATCACGATCTCGACGTTCAACGCGGTGCCCGACGCGCCGATCTCGAGGTTCGATCTCGTGCTGCCAGAGGGGCCCCACTCGGCGCTTGCGGCCTTCGGCAATCTCTGCAGCTCAACGCTCAAGATGCCCACCGTGATTTCCGGCCAAAACGGCGCGGTCATCAAACAGACCACCCGGATCGCCGTCGCCGGCTGCCCCAAACACAAGAAGCCCAGGAGAGCCAGGACCCACAAGAGCAGGAGACACGCCAGGAAATAACACCGTCACAGGCTTGAGCTGATGCAGACAACGCCAACAGATCCTGACCGGGGTTTGTTCGAGCGTCGCCGTCGCTCCTTGCGGCGCGCTCGAAGAAGCCCGGGTTCAACCCCCTCCAACCGAGCCCGGCACGGCGCCGCAGCCTCATCCCTCGGCTGCGGCGCCGTCTTGTCGCCGAACGCGCCACCGGCGACCTCCGTATCGAGGCGAGCGGAGAGAGGATGAAGGTGTCGTGGCTCGGTTACGGCCTCGGGAGCTGGGGGCTCCTGAACGTCCTGTTCATGCTGAGCACGTTTCGGGGCTGGCGCCGGGCCGGGGAGGGGCGACGGTATGAGCGCGCGCATGCGGCTCAGCAAGCCTCCTTCGATCTAGTCTCGCTTGTACGGCACGAGCGGCCTGCGTGGGGGCACGGCCAACGTAGAGAATGTGGCTGGCCCGCGCGATGCCCTGACTCGCCGTCCCGGCATCCCTGGCCTTCCACCACCGGCCGACGGCGGAGGATCGCGAGGAGTAGGCCGAGGCGGCGATGCTCGCGCCGCTGAAGGGTGGCGAAGAGTGATCGAGATCACCGCGATCAGGCTCGAGGGAGGCAGCGGCCATCAGCACATCACGGCTACGCTGTGGCGTTGCGCAACAACCTCCTCGGGCGTCGCCACTCGCCAGGCGATCGTCGACTGGCTCGAGCAGAGCAATGCGAACAGGGCGGTCGTCGTTGACGGTTCCGCCGTGATTGAAGTCGCGATCCAGCGACACCCGCACTTGCCGCCATGCCCGCGCACCCGCGTGGACCGCCGCTGGACAGACCACCTGTTGTCGCTCCCGAGATGTTGACCAGGCCGCCCTCCTCACAGCGGCGGGATCCACTGCCCGCCGAGTCGCAGCTCACCGTCCCCGCCCTCGTGAGCGGAGAGTGGGCGCTCGTGCGCGCCATAGGCGTGCAGCTCGACGAGCCCATCTGGTCCCTCATGCGCGACGAATGCGCGCGGGCGCACACCGAGTCTCACCATGTCCGTCAGTTCGTACGTCGCCTCGACCTCGGCGATCCAGACGTCATCCAGATGCCACTCGGCGATGATCCTGTGCGTCGTCGAGCGCAGCTCCCCGAGGAACTCCGTGAACAGCTCGCGCACCGCCTCGGCGCCCTCGACGCGGCGCCCGTCCACCACCATCATCCGGCAGTCGGGCGCGATCAGCGCCATTGAAGCGTCGACGTCGCGCTTGTCGAAGGCCTCGAGCAGTTGCTCAATGGGCGACCGGCTCACCAGACGCGATCTTAGTCGGCCGCTCCCGCGCCTCGCATGCGCCGCGTTCCTCAGGGTGCCGAGCGCCGCCGCCGGGGAACCCGGCCCGGCGGCTGGCTGGGGGCCTCGCGCACCGGGGGCGCAGGAATCGAGCGCCTCAGCGGCGTTCGTGCCTTGACAGTCGCCCGCCGGCCGTGATGGACGATCTCCAGCGAATCGCCTTCGAGCAACGAGTAGGTGGCCCGCTTGTGTTCGACCTCCACCAGCAATCTTCGCCCGCGATAGCACAGGCGGAACTTGAGCCCCGACAACGTCTGGGGCAGACGTGGCGAGAAGCTGAGGATCCCGTCGTGGTCGCGCATCCCGCCGAACCCGGCGACAGCGCCGATCCAGGTGCCGGCCAGCGACGCGATGTGCAGCCCGTCGTGCGTGTTGTGCTGGATATCGTCGAGGTCGATCAGCGCCGCCTCCGAGAGGTAGTCGTAGGCCAGCTCGAGGTGACCGACCTCGGCAGCGATCACCGCTTGCGTGCAGGCCGACAGGGACGAGTCGCGGACGGTCAGCCGCTCGTAATAGGCGAAGTCCCGCGCCTTCTCCTCATCGTCGAACGCGTCCCCGCGCAAGTGCAGCGCGAGCACGAGATCCGCCTGCTTGGTGACCTGCTTGCGATACAGGTCGAAGTAGGGGAAGTGCAGCATCAACGGATACTGCTCCGGAGCGGTCGCTTCGAAGTTCCAGA
Source organism: Solirubrobacteraceae bacterium (assembly GCA_036394235.1). Classification (GTDB taxonomy): domain Bacteria; phylum Actinomycetota; class Thermoleophilia; order Solirubrobacterales; family Solirubrobacteraceae; genus Palsa-744. The sequence continues at coordinate 4,896 of DASWFM010000108.1, forward strand.
CCTCGTGCTGGGTGAACGCCTCGGCCTGGGGATGCACCGCGAGTTCGGGGTCGTAGGGGACGAACATCGCCTTCGCGGCGTCCCGCCACGCGGCGGCCTCCTCGGCGTCGACGCCGAGCTCCCGGGCGCGACGCGGCTGGCGTTCGACCGCGTCGAAGGCCGCGCGCAGGTTCCGCTCCGCCATGAGGTTGGTGTAGACGTTGTTGTCGGCGATCGCGCTGTACTCGTCGGGCCCCGTGACACCATCGATCCGGAAGCGTCCCGACGCGTCGTGATGGCCCAGCGAGCGCCACAGCCGCGCCGTCTCGATCAGCAGTTCGAGCCCGGGGCCGCTCGAAAACGCGTCGTCGTCGTCGCTCGCCGCCCAATACCGCAGGACCGCATCGGCGATGTCGGCGTTGACGTGGAACGCCGCGATCCCCGCCGGCCAGTAACCCGAGCACTCCTGACCGCGGATCGTGCGCCACGCAAACGCGGCGCCCTTCAGCCCGAGCGACGCAGCGCGCTCGCGAGCGATGTCGAGCGTCAAGTGGCGCCAGCACAGCGCATCGCGCGCGGCGTTCGGAGCCGTGTAGGTCAGCACCGGCAGAACGAAGCTCTCCGTGTCCCAGAAAGCGTGTCCGTCATAGCCGGGCCCCGTCAGGCCCTTGGCGGCGATCGCCCGCTCCTCCGCCCGCGCGCCGGCCTGCAGTGTGTGAAAGAGGCAGAAGCGAAGCGCCAGCTGGAGTTCGGGATCACCGCCGATCTCCACGTCGCCGCGATCCCAGAAATCATCGAGATATGCGCGTTGCGCGGCGAGGAGCCCCTCCCAGCCGGAGTGCCGCGCCTCCGATGCCGCCGCCGCGACCTGGTCGATCAGCGCCGGGGGCGAGCGTTGGCCCGACCATCCGTAGGCGACGAACTTGACGAGGCGCAGGGGCTCTCCGGGTACGAGGTCCGCCGTCACGGTCAGCCGCCCGATGTCCTCGAAGCTCTCTGCGCTGCTCGTGGTGCCGGCAGGCCCCTCGACGACGTGATCCATCGCCGCGGCCATCGTCAGCCCGCTCGCGCGCGTCGAATGCTCGAGCATCACCCGCACATCGCTGTCGCCGAAGAAGACCGAGCGCAAAGGCGACTCGAGCGCCGCCGCGGCGCGGGGATCGTTCTTGGTGATCGGTACCTGCTCGTTTGCGACGAGCTCGGACTGCAGGACGACCGGCGTCTTTCCGTCGAGCGTTTCGACCTCGTATTGGATCGCCACGACGGCACGCTGCGAAAACGAGACCAGGCGCGTCGAGGCGATCCGCACCGCGCGCCCGGTCGGCGACACCCACTCGAGTGTCCGCCGCAGCACCCCGGCGCGGAGATCGAGCACGCGTTCGTGGTGGCGCAGCTCGCCGTAGCGGATGTCAAACGGCTCGTCCTCCACGAGCAGCCGGATGAGCTTGCCGTTGGTGACGTTGATGATCGTCTGCCCGGCCTCGGGATTGCCGTAGGCGGGCTCTGCGTAGGGCAGCGGCTGCACCTCGTAGAAGCCCGCCAGGTACGTGCCCGGCAGGCCGCTCGGCTCACCCTCGTCGAGGTTGCCGCGCACACCGATATGGCCGTTCGCGAGCGCGAACACCGACTCCGTCTGCGCGAGCCTGTCGAGGTCGAGTTCGGTTTCGCGAATCGCCCACGGCTCGACCGCAAACGCCGGATGCTTGATCACGTCGCCTGGCAGCGTAACCCACACGCATCGCCCCATCGGCCCAGAGCTATTGCGGAGCCGCCCGCCCGGAGCTAGGGTGCCGTCAATCCATGGACCATCTTCTTCGCTCACTGGCGCCGATCAGCGACGAGGGCTGGAAGCTCCTCGACGAGGAGGCGCGAACGCGTCTCGCTCCCTCGCTGGCCGCGCGGAAGCTGATCGACTTCTCCGGGCCCCACGGATGGCAGCACTCAGCCACCAATCTCGGACGCGCCGTCGTTCTCGCCGACACCCCCGCCGAGGGCGTCTCCGGGGTGCATCGCCGGGTGCTGCCGCTGATCGAGGCTCGAGCCGACTTCGAGCTCTCGCGCGCCGAGCTCCGCGACGCCGACCGCGGCGCCGACGACGTCGACCTGGCGGCGCTCGACGAGGCGGCGCGCCGGATCGCGTACGCCGAGAACGCCGCGGTGTTCACGGGTTGGAGCGGGGCGATTGGAGGCGTCGGCGAGACGACTCCCCACGAGCGCCTCCCACTTGGCGCGCCCGGCTCGTATCCCGCGACGCTGGCACGCGCGGTCGAGACGCTCCTCGACAGCGGCATCTCCGGGCCCTACGGCCTCGCGCTCGGCACCGAGCACTACCGACGGGCGATCGAGAGCGTCGAGGGCGGCTATCCCCTCATCAACCACATGCGGGAGATCCTCGACGGCCCGGTCGTTCGTGCGCCCGGCGTCGGCGGCGGCGTCGTGGTGAGCATGCGGGGCGGCGACTTCGTATTCGAATCGGGGCAGGACCTGTCGGTCGGCTACACCTCCCATGACGAGAGCCTCGTGCGGCTGTACCTCGAGGAGAGCTTCAGCTTCCACGTGGCGACGCCCGAGGCCGCGGTGGTGCTGGAGCCATAGAGAGCGCCGGCGACGTGCAGGGACCCGACCCCCAGCCGGTGCTCACGCCGATCACCGCGGCCGCGATCTTCCTGGTGCTCACGGTCGACGCGGGCGCCGAGGACGCGATCCGCGAGCTACTCGCCGACCTCAGCGGCCTGAAGCGCTCCGTGGGCTTCCGCGTCCCCGAGGCCGAGCTGACATGCATCGCCGGCGTGGGTGCCCTGCTCTGGGATCGCCTCTTCGAGCGCCGTCCCGCCGGCCTGCACCCCTTCCCCCAGGTGACCGGCGCGCGGCACGTCGCCGTGTCGACGGCAGGCGACCTGCTGTTTCACATTCGCGCGCACCGCTTCGACATGTGCTTCGAGCTCGCGCAACTTCTCACCGCCCGCCTCGAAGGGATCGGGCGCGTCGTCGACGAGGTCCACGGCTTCAAATCCTTCGACGAGCGGGACCTGCTCGGCTTCGTCGACGGTACCGAGAACCCGGAAGGATCCACGGCCCAGGCCTCGGTGCTGATCGGCGAGGAGGATCCCCTGTTCGCCGGCGGCTCCTACGTGATCGTCCAGAAGTACCTGCACGACCTCGCCGCGTGGAACGCGCTCGCGACCGAGCAACAGGAGGCGGCGATCGGCCGGAGGAAGCTCAACGACGTCGAGCTGCCCGATGATCAGAAGCCTGCCAACTCCCACGTGGCCCTCAACACGATCATCGACGACGACGGCCGCCAGCGCCAGATCGTCCGCGCCAACATGCCCTTCGGCAGCGTCGGATCGGGCGAGTTCGGCACCTACTTCATCGGCTACGCCCGCGACCCCGACGTGACCGAGCAGATGCTCCGCAACATGTTCATCGGCGACCCGCCCGGCAATCACGACCGCGTCCTCGACTTCTCCACCGCCGTCACCGGCAACCTGTTCTTCGTCCCCAGCGCGGCATTCCTCGACGATCCCGCGGAGGCGATGCGCGCCGCCGAGGAGAGCGCCGCCGAGCCCGGCAGGGCGGCGCAGAGCGACGGCTCGCTGGGGATCGGCGGCCTCAGGCCCCTAACCTGAAGCCAGCGGCGCCGGCGGCGCCGGCAGAGGAAAGGAGGACGAGATGGCCCCGGAGACGACAGTGCAGCTCGACCGCGAGCGGGTTCGCAGCATGATCGAGCGCGAGGCCGCACGCCTGGACGAGCGCACACCGGGCAGCCTGGCGATGTACGAGCGCGCGCGCCGTTCGCTCTCCGGAGGTGTCGCCTCGAGCTACCAGGCGCGGGACCCCTGGCCGATCTACCTGACGAGGGGCGAGGGTCCCGTCGTCTACGACGTGGACGGGAACCGCATGTGGGACTTCCACAACGGCTTCGGCTCGATGGTCCAGGGCCACGCTCACCCGGCGATCGTCCGCGCGGTTCGCGACCGTGTCGCCGAGGGCACCCACTTCGCGGCCACCACCGAGGACGGCGTGCTCGTCGCCGAGGAGCTGCAGCGCCGCTGGGGCATCGATCGCTGGCGCTTCTTGAACTCGGGCTCGGAGGCGACGATGGACGCGATCCGGATCGCCCGCGGCCACACCGGCCGGGACACCATCGTCAAGATCTTCGGCTCATACCACGGCCACCACGACGGCGTGATGGTCTCGATCGGCGTCGCGTACGACCGCATCGGCGATCGCGAGAACTACGAGTCGCTGCCCTACGGCGCCGGCATCCCCAAGGCCGTCTCCGACCTCACGATCCCCGTGCCGTTCAACGACGCCGGCGCGATGGAGCGCCGCATCGAACGCCTCGACTCCGAAGGCCGCAAGCCGGCCTGCGTGATCATGGAGGCGGCGATGATGAACCTCGGCGTGGTCCTCCCGGAGGACGGCTACCTGCAGGAGGTCCGGGAGCTCACACACCGCCACGGCATCGTCCTGATCTTCGACGAGGTCAAGACCGGCCTGGCCGTCGCAGCAGGCGGCGCGACCGAGCGCTTCGGAGTGAAGCCCGACATGGTGACGCTCGCGAAGACTCTCGGCGGCGGCCTGCCCTCCGGCGCCGTCGGCGGCAGCGAGGAGGTCATGCGGGTCGTGGAGGACGGCACCGTCTACCAGGTCGGCACCTACAACGGCAACCCACTGAGCATGGCCGCCGCACGCGCGAGCCTCCTCGAGGTCCTCACCCCTGAGGCCTACCGCCACATGGAGGCCCTCAACGACCGCATCGTCTCCGGCTGTGAGGCCGTGATCGACCGCTACGGCCTCCCCGGCTATGCCGTCGGGATCGGCGCCAAGGGCTGCGTGACCTTCTCCTCAACGAAGGTCGTCGACTACGAGACCTTCAAGGCCAACCAGGACGTCGAGGTGACCGAACTCGCCTGGCTCTTCAACATGAATCGCGGCATCTTCATGACTCCCGGCAGGGAGGAGGAGTGGACGCTGTCGGTCACCCACACCGACGAGGCGATCGACGCCTACGTGCAGGTCTTCGACGAGATGGCAGCCGAGCTGACCGCCTAGCGGTTTCGCTGCGAGCCGCGCGCGGTGCGCCCTGGGCGCAACCCGCCGCGGGTTTCCTCGCGCGTGGCACCACCCCAACCTTTTCCGCCTCTTCGCGTTTTCATCGGCATGGCCTCGATCGTCGTGTCTGGAGACGTCATGCGGCGTCCCACCGGGAGCAACCTGGCGACCCACCTGCACTACCTGATCGGCCTGCGCAAGCTCGGCCACGAGGTGGTGTACCTCGAGGACCGTGGCGCAGGGCAGCCGGGGCTCTCGCCCGTGCCGCGCGCCGGGTTGGTGCTGCTCGGGGAACTGCTCCGCCGCTGCCGCGTCGACGTGCCGCTGGTATGGGTCGACCCGGACGCCGGGCTGGTCGGCGGCATGGTCTGGCCGCAGCTGCGCCGCCGCCTGACGAACGCCGACCTGCTGCTGGACCTCGGCGGCCACTGCTGGCTGGAGGAGCGCTCGCTGCCACGGCGCCGGGTCCTCCTCGACGTCGACACCGCCGATGCGCCGCTCGCCGACGCCGGGCATCAACTCGACCACGATCTCTTCTTCTCCTACCACCGCGAGCCGACTGCACTCGTGGATGCGGATTGGCTGCCGACGATTCCGCCCGTCGTACCTCGCCTCTGGTACGGGCCGCCGACTCGCGCGGAGCTGCCGCTGCGGGTTCGGGCAGACGCCGCGGGGGCGCCTCCAGGAACCGGCGAGAGGAGAGCATGCGGAGTCTCCCCTGGGCAGCTGCTGGCACTGCCCGGCCGCATCTCGCCGCGTCCCTGGATGGCGCTGCCCGCGGCTCGCGCCGCACTCGCCGCCGAACTGGAAGGCGCCGGTTGGACGATCCGCGACGACGCAACGGCCGACAGCTCGCTGTCCAGCTATCGCGGCAACATGATCGGCTCGCAGGCAGCGCTCAGCCTGCGGCGTGGGGGGGCCGCGGCGAGCATCTGGTTCAGCAGCCAGGACGCCTGCATGCTCGCCGCGGGGAGGCCCGTGATCGTCAGCGACCCCGACCTCGACAGCTGGCTGCCGGCCGGCGTGGGCCTGCTCACCTTCGCCGGCTTCGACGGCGCCGTCTCTGCGGTCGAGCGCATCCAACGCGAGCTTCCCCGGCACGCCGCCGCAGCGCGCAGCATCGCCGAGCGCGTATTCCATTTCCGCGTCGTGCTGCCGAGCCTGCTCGCGCAGGCGCTGCCACGGCGCCTCGAAGCCGTCGCCTGAGCGCTCAGCGCCGGAGCGCCGCGCGCACGGCGCCCGCCGTCGGCGCCAGGTCCTCGGGCAGGCGATCGAGCAGCGTCAGCCACGCCGGCTTCACGGACGCCGCCCGCCGCACGAGCTCGGTGCCGCCGGCGAGATCCCGGGCGGCCACCCCCAGGCCCGCCCAGAACGTCAGCTCGTCGGCCTCGGGGGCGAGCTCCGCCGCGCTCGTGTACAGCTCCGTCGCCCTCTCGTGCTCGCCCTCCGCCGCGAGCTCATCGGCCTCGCCCGCCATCTCATACGCCCGCGCGAGCCGCAACAGCCTCGCGAGCTCCCCCAGTGGATCGCCGTCGTCCTCGACGCGGATATCGATCCGTGCCCGCCACGCCTCACCCGCGGGCGGGACCACGAGCATCGCCGCCGACTGCCGGCCCCGCACGTCCCCGCCCTCGCCCTCTGCGGCGTGCAGCGCCGCGATCATGCGATCAGCGAGGTCGCCCTGCCCCGACCGGTACGCGGCGGCCATCGCCTTTGGAACCGTCTCCGGGCCCATCATGTTGGCCTGGCAGGCGAACCCCTCGCCGACCACATCGGCCGCGAAGGGGATGCAGCTCTCGCCGGTGTGGGCCGCCGCCAGCCCGCTCGCGTCGACGGCGCCGAGCTGGCGGTAGGCCGCCTGCTCGTCGTCCGCCAGCACCGCCGCGATCGCCGCCCGGGCGTCGAGGCCCTCCTGCATGCGATCGAGCGCGTTCGGGCCGTGCGCGATCTCCGCGACCGACTGCGTCGCCACCGCGCCGACCCCCGGACGGGCCCACGCAACCACGCCGCCGACCGAGAACCAGTGCGACTGCACCGCGACCCCCAGCTCGCCGCTGGCCGGGTCGCGCGCGACGATCGAGTACGTCCCGCGGCGCATCGCCGCATCATCGCAGCAGCGGCCGGAGGGCTATCGTGACAACGGCAATGGGGACCACGCCCCAGCAGCCGCCGGCGCCGGGCGCAGTGCCGATCGCCGACGGGGGCCCCGAGAAGGTCAGCGACGAGCTCGAGCGCTGGCTCTCGGGCGACGGGCCGAAGACGCTCGACAGCCTGATCGAGCTATTCGGGCCGAAGTCCTTCGCGCTGCTCTTCATCCTGCTGCTCGGCGTCCCGGCCCTGCCCCTGCCGACCGGCGGGGTCACCCACGTCTTCGAGGTCATCGCCGTGCTTCTCGCCGTGCAGCTGATCCTCGGCAGCGAGCACATCTGGCTGCCCGCGAAATGGCGCCGCCTCGAGCTCGCGGGCCCCGGCCGGCAGCGCTTCCTCACCGGGCTGATGAAGATGATCCGCCGTCTCGAGCGGATCTCGAAGCCGCGCCTTCGCTTCCTCTTCAACCACCGCCTCAGCAACATCGTCTTCGGCCTGCTCGTGATCGGCGGCTCGCTCGGCGCGTTCCTCGCGCCGCCCTTCACCGGCCTCGACACGCTCCCCTCGCTCGGCGTCGTGCTGCTCTCGCTCGGCGTCCTGCTCGAGGACATCGTCGTCGTGCTCGCCGCCGTGCTCGTCGCGGTCGCCGGCGTGGTGCTCGAGATCGTCCTCGGCAGCGCCGCCGTCGGCGGCATCAAAAGCTTGTTCTAAGCGGCGTCCCGCGCGCGTGGCCGGCGGGCCGCTAGCTGTCCGCGAGCTTCAGCAGCAGCCCGTGAAGCGTCGCGAGCTCGTCCTTCGTGAGCTTGCCGAACATCTCGCCCTGCAGGCTCGACGCGAGCTCGCGCACCCGGGCAAGGGCCTGCTCGCCCTTCGCGGTGAGGTAGATGCTGCGCGCCCGCCGGTCGCCCGGATGGGGCCGGCGCTCGGCCAGTCCGGCCGCTTCGAGCTCGTCGATCACCGCCACCATCGAGCTCGGGTCGATCCCCGTCTGCTCGTGCAGCTGCTGCTGGCTCAGCCCCGGCTGCGCGGCAATCAGCGTCATCACGCCGAAGTCGCGCGGATGCAGCCCCTGCTCCTTGACCGCCGCCGCGAACCGCCGCCGCGACGCCTCCCCGAGGCGAGCCAGGAGGTAGCCGGGAAAGCGGGCCAGCTCCGCCGGTATCGGTCCCCTGTCCCACATCCCGCCGGCATTCTACGCGGCCCCGATGGTTTGTGATAGAAATCATTCCAATGAGATACGAAAGCCAAGGGGGCACGATGAGAACGCTGACTCGATGGGTACTCGCGCACAAACGCCTCGTGGTGATCTTCTGGGTGCTGCTGACCCTGGTCGGAGCGGCCTCTGCGGGCTCCGCCACGAAAGCCCTGAAACAGAAGTTCTCGGTGCCCGGCAAGGAAGGCTGGATCACCAACCAGTCGATCAACCGAAACTTCCACGGCACCGGTGGCAACACCTCGCCGCTGCTCCCCGTCGTCACCCTGCCGGCCGGCAAGTCCGTCTCCTCACCCGGCGTGGACGCGCAGCTGGCGGGTGTCGAAGCCGAGGTGCGCAAGGTGATCCCGGGCGTCCGCGTCGCGGGCTACGCCGGCACGCACGACCCTTCCTTCCTCTCGCGCGACGGCCGCACCACCTTCATCGTCGCCTACCCGCCGCCTGAACCGAACGAATCGTTCGGCAACAACCCCGAAGCCGCCAAGCACCTGACCAGGGCGCTGCGCACGATCACCGTGGAGGGAGCGCCTGTCCACGTCACCGGCTACGACGCCCTCTCCGTCCAGAGCGGCGGCGGCGGCGGGCCGGGCGTGCTCCTGGAGGCCCTGCTGGGTGGCGTCGGCGCGCTGTTCGTGCTCGCCTTCGTGTTCGGCTCGCTGCTCGCGATCGTGCCGATGATGATGGCGATCGTCTCGATCCTCACGACCTTCCTCGTCGTCTGGGGCCTGACGACGGTCACCGAAGTCTCGCCGATCGTGCAGTTCCTGATCGCCCTGATCGGCCTCGGCGTGTCGATCGACTACGCGCTGCTCGTCGTCGTGCGCTGGCGCGAAGAACGCTCACACGGCGCGAGCGACGAGCTCGCCGTGGAACGGGCGATGCAGACCGCGGGCCGCGCCGTCGTGTTCAGCGGCACGACCGTCGCGATCGGCCTGCTGGCGCTCGTCGCCCTGCCGCTCCCCTTCCTGCGCTCGGTCGGCTACGGGGGCCTCTTGATCCCGCTCATCAGCGTGCTCGTCGCGGTCACCCTGCTGCCCGTCGTGCTGCGCTCGATCGGCCCGAAACTCGATTGGCCGCACCGGCGTGACGACGACAAAGCGAGCCGCTCCTGGACCTCATGGGCGAACCTCGTCGTGCGTCGCCGCTGGCTCGCCGCAACCGCGGCGGCGCTCGTGCTGGCGGCGCTCGTGCTCGCCGCGACCCACCTGCAGCTCGGTCTCTCGAACCTCGACACGATCGCCAAACAGGGCGACGCCAAGCAGGGCCTCGTCGCGATCGAGCGTTCCGGCATCGGCGCCGGCGCCCTGGTCCCGCACGAGGTACTCGTGAGAGGCTCCAACCCATCGCCCGAGGCCGTCGCCGCGCGTCTGCGGACCGTCGCCGGCATCCACGGCTCGGTCGCGCCGGGTACACGCGACTGGCATCACGGGAAGCTCGCCGTCGTCGACGCCTTCCCGACTCCCGACGGCTCCTCCGCGGCGGGGCGCAAAACGCTCGACCGGGTCCAGGCCGCCGTGCACGAGCTCGGCGGCAACGCCCGCGTGGGCGGCCTGCCGGCCCAGAACAAGGACTTCATCGAAGCCGTCTACGGCAACTTCCCGTTGATGATCGCGCTGATCGCCGTCGTCACCTTCGTGCTGCTCGCCCGCGCATTCCGCTCGCTGTTGCTGCCCCTGAAGGCCGTGATCCTGAATGTCATCAGCGTCGGCGCCGCCTGGGGGGTGCTCGACCTGATCTGGCAGCGGGGACACGGCTCGGACCTGATCTGGGGGATCTCCGCGACGGGGTCGATCACCGCCTGGATCCCCTTGATGGTGTTCGCCTTCCTGTTCGGCCTCTCGATGGATTACGAGGTCTTCATCCTCGCCCGCATGCGCGAAGAATGGGATGCCACGGGCTCGACCGACATGGCCGTCGTGCGCGGCATCGCCCGCACGGGGCGCCTCGTCACGAGCGCCGCGCTGATCCTGTTCCTGGCCTTCGTCTCGCTCGCCTCCGGCCCCGGCACCGAAGTGAAAGTGCTCGCCACCGGCCTCGCGGCCGGGATCATCCTCGACGCCACCGTGATCCGCGCCCTGCTCGTGCCCGCCGTCGTCTCGCTGTTCGGCCGCTGGAACTGGTGGCTGCCGACGCTGCCCGCGCGGCTGCTGCGCGTCGAGCCCTCACTGCCCGCGCCCGCAGCCGCGTCCAGCGAGGGCGCCGGCTGAGCGGGGCGCCGGCCCGCGGCGTGTCGCGCTAGCCTGCCGCCATGGCCTCAGCCTGGCCGAGCCTGTCCCTCGAGCAGTGGCGTGACACGTGCGACACGCTGCACGCCCACACCCAGCTGCTCGGCAAGCTCGCTGTCGCCCTCGCGCCGCCGGAGCCGGAGCTCCAGCACACGGCGCTGCGGCTGAGCACCCGCGGCTGGGAGACGCTGCCGCTACCCGCGCCCGACGGCTCGGGCGCGCTCAGCGCACTGCTCGACCTGCACGTCCACGAGGCGGTGCTCGAGCACAGCGACGGGCGCAGCGCTCGCTTCACGCTGCTGGAGAGCTCCGTCGGCGAGGTCACCCGCAGCGTGCTCGACGCCGCCCACGAGATGGCCGGCGAGTTCGCGATCAACCTGCGCCCCCAGGAGGTCGCCTGGACCGTTCCGCTGGACGAGGACGAGGAGCACGCCACCTATGACCCCTCCCAGGTGGCCGCCTACTTCGCCGCGGCGACCCAGGCCGCCCTGGTCCTGGCCGACTATCGGTCCCCGTTCCGGGGCCGTTCCACGCCCGTGAACGCCTGGTGGGGCTCCTTCGACCTCTCCGTGAGCCTGTTCTCCGGCAAGCCTGCGGACCCGCCCTCGGAGGACTTCATCATGCGCAACTCGATGGATGCCCAGGAGGTCGCGATCGGCTGGTGGCCGGGCGATGAGCGCTACGCCAAGGCGGCCTTCTACGGCTACGCCCACCCCGCTCCCGAGGGCTTCGGCGGCGTCTCGCTGGCGCCGGCGGCGGGGCATTGGGAGCCCGAGCTCGGGGAGTACGTGCTCGACTGGCAGGAAGTCCTGGAGAGCCCCGACCCGCACGACACCGCGGTCCAGTTCGCCCGCAGCCTCTTCCGCCACGCCTGCGCCGTCTGCGAATGGGATCCGGCACTCGCAGCGACCGCCGAGGGGAACCCGCCTCCGGTCGTGTAGCGGGTGGGGGTCTCAGCGGCGCCGGGCGCCGGGCCGAGGCCTGACCGCGACCCGCGCCGGGGAGCGTTCCGGCGAGGCCGCAAGCGCGGCGGTTCCGAGCGCGGCAATGGCCGAGAGGTAGAAGACCGCCGGGTAGCCCGCCAGCGCCGCGGTCGCCCCTGCGATCGGGCCGCCGAGGCCCACGCCGATGTCGAAGAACGCGGTGAAGGCGCCCATCGCCGTGCCGCGGCGGTCGTCGGTCACCTCCCCGACCACCATCAAGGCGAGCGAGGGGAACAGCATCGAGAAGCCGACGCCGACGATCAAGGCGCCGAGCAGCGCCAGGCCCAGCGAGTGGGCGGAGGCGATCACGGCCAGCCCCAGCGCCTCGAGCAGCCCCGCCGCCGTGGCAGTGCGCCGCGCCCCGGCACGGTCCGGCACGCGGCTCAAGACGAGGCGGCTCGCGAACACCGCCACCGCGAAGGCGGTGAAGACCGTCGCGCCGCCGCCGATTCCGCGTGCCTTCAACGCGAGCACGACGAAGCCGGCGAGCGCCGCATAGCCGATGTTGGCGAGCGCCAGGGCGATCCCCGGGCGGGCCGCGGCGCGGGGCAGCAGCGCTTCGCGCTCGGCCTGCGGGGAGAGCGCGGGCACCGCCGGCTGCGGCAGCCGCATCGCGATCACGACAGCCGCCGCGGGCAGCGCCGCGGTCAGCGCCCATACGGCGTCATAGCCGGAGCTCGAGCGAAGCAGCTCGCCGGCCAGCGGTCCCAGCGAGAGCCCGCCCCAGACGGCGAGGCCGAACAGGCCGAGCGCGAAGCCCCGCCGGTCCTCGGGCGCCAGGTCCACGGCCCAGGTCGCCCCGGCCGTGTAGACCGTGCCCTCGCCCGCTCCGACGACGAGCCGTGCGGCGATCAGCGTGGCGACGCTGTTCGAGAGCAGGTACAGCACGCCGCCCGCCGTCATCGCCAGCGCCCCGGCGATCAGCACCACCCGCCGCCCGCGCCGGTCGGACTGGCGCCCGGCCAACGGCCGGCAGACCACCGAGGTGACGGCGAACGCCCCGACCACCACGCCGACCGCGACGTCGCTCGAGCCGAGCGGGCCCCGCACGTAGGTCGGCAGCGTCGGCAGAGCCGCGCCGATCGCCAAGAAGCACAACAGCGCGGTGATGAAGATGCCGACCGATGCCGCGAGGCCGGGGCGCACCTAGCGGCGGTCCGCGACCCTGCTCTTCGACCACTCGGCCTTGTGCGCGCGCTTCGCGGCCTGGTAGTCGCGGAGCGTCTGGGGTGAGTCGACGTCGCCGAGCGTCGGGTGGGGTGGCACGAGGCTCCTGGCCTTCGCAACCTTGTAGCGCTTGGCCAGCACCGCGCCGAGCGAGGAGACCTTCATCTCGCCGAAGCCGGGCAGGCCCTCGAGGTTCGCGCGCAGCTGCCTGCCGTCCTTCGCGTCCGTCCAGACGCGCTCGGCCTTGCCGCCGTACTCGTCGCGCACGTGCGCGGAGAGGTCCTGCACGCGCTCCGCCATTTTCGCGGGGAAACGGTGGATCGCGGGTTTCTCGCGGAACACCTGCTCGAGATCGGTCGCCGCCAGCTTCACCGGGTCGAGTGTGCCGACGCGCTCCTTGATCGCGAGCGGCCCGCTGAAGGCCTTGGGGACCGAGACCTGCTGGTCGAGCGCGAAGCCGATCAGCAGCGCCATCGGGTCCTTTGCGATCAGCTCATTGGCCTCTTCGGAGTCGGTGAAGTAGAGGCGCTCGGGCATGTGGCCCGATCCTAGTGGCAACCTCCTGCACGCCCGGCTGCGACGATCACGCCTTCCCCAACCGAGGAGCAATCATGAGCACAACGGAGAGCATCGTCACAGGCGTGGATTTCGTCTGCGTGCCCACGCGCGATCACGATCGAGCTGTGGAGTTCTACGGCGAGACCCTGGGGCTAGAGCGCGGCAAGCGTTGGGGAGACAGGCCCGCGACGGAGTTCCAGGCCGGCGGCCTCACACTCGCGGTGATGGACCCGAGCGCGTTCGGTCAGTCGGAGGCACGGCCGAACAGCTCCCCGATCGCGCTGCAGGTCGCAGACGTCGAGGCGGCGCGCGCCGCGCTCGAAGCGAGGGGCGTGAGCTTCCACGTCGCGATGCTGGACTCCGGCGTCTGCCACCAGGCGATCTTCAGCGACCCCGACGGCAACCCCCTGATTCTCCATCACCGCTACGCCTGACCGCGTCGGCGGGGAGCGGCGCCTCCTAACGCGCAGCTGGGCGGAACACCTTCAGGAACTCCTCGCTCGAGATCCCCTCGAGGCCGGCGGGCGTCGCATAGCGCTCCATGTAGGAGGCGATCATGTCGATCACCTCCTGCACGATCGCCTCCTGTTCGGCGGCGCTTCGCTCGATCCGGAAGATGTGCTCGAACGTGCGGTCCCACAGCCGCACGATCAGCCCGGCCCCGAAATGGGGACCGTCAGCGATGAAGCCCGCCCCCCTCGTCGCCGCGTGCAGGGAGGAGGCCATGCGCGCATCGAGCTGGCGCACGCTGTCGTGGACCGCCGCGTTGAGGCGCGTGCCGAACCACACGGGGATCCCCTCGGGGTGAGCCTGGTGGTGACGGAGATGGGCCATCGCCACCGCCGCCGTCATCGATCTGAACGTCACCCGCTCGATCGCCATCAGGGCCTCCTCGACCGCGCGGTCGATCGATGCCAGCTCGTGGTCGAGGTAGGCGGCGATGATCGCGTCGCGATCCTGGAAGTAGCGGTAGATCGTCGCGACCGGAATCCCCGAGTAGCTCGCGAGCGAGCGGGTGCTCAGCGCCTCGACTCCCCCCTCGGCGAGCAGCTCCTCGGCCGCCCTGAGGATCGCTTCGACGCGCTCCCGGCTGCGTTTCTGGACTGGCTCACGCCTCGTCATCGCGGACATACTCCTCGAGTCACCTCGCCGGGGCCTGCGTCGCCGCTACGTACATCACCGCCTGCGTCCGCGCCACAGCGGCGAGGGCCTCCGCAGGCGGGAGCAGCTCGGGGTGGTGAAGCGGCCGCGCCCGAAACCCGGGTGCGCCGTCGAGCCCGACGAACGCCATCGCCAAGGGCGCCTGCGAGCCGAAGAACGAGAAATCGTCCGATCCGCAGGATCGCCACGTCGGGGCGAGGGCCAGTCCCGCTAGCCCGAGCAGCGCACGCGCCCGCGCGACGATCTCTGTGTCGTTGCGCAAGGGCGGCTCGCCCGCCGTCAGCCTGACCTCGCCCTGACAGCCATGTGCCGCCGCGACGCCCGTCACGACGTCATGGCAGAGCTCGCGAAGCAGCTCTCGCTCCTGCTCGCGATGTGCCCGCAGCGCCCCGCGCGCGATCGCCTTGGCGGGAATCACGTTCTCGGCGCTGCCCGCCTCGAGTACGCCGATCGTCAGCGTCGCCGGCCGCAGCGGGTCGATGCGCCGGCCCGCGGCGGCATGCAGGGCGAGCACCGCCTCGCTGAGCGCCAGCACCGGGTCGCGGCCACGGTGCGGGTAGGCGCCGTGCGTCGGCTCGCCCCGGATCTCGATCTCGATCGCGTCGCACGAGGCGTTCACCGCCCCCTCGTCGATCGCCACCGAGCCCCAAGCCCCCTCCGGATGAACGTGCGCCGCGACGACGGCGCGCGGCCCCAGCCGCGCGAGCGCCTGCTCGGCGATCATCTCCGCGCCGGAGGGGTAGGCCTCCTCGCTCGGCTGGAAGATCGCGAGCAGCGGCGCCGGCAGCTCCTCGCCGAGCGTCGCGGCGGCCCTCACCAGCGCGACCAGCGCCGCCATGTGGACGTCGTGGCCGCATGCGTGCATCGTCTCTCCAGTGGCGCTGAAGTCCGCTCCCGTCGCCTCTCGCAGCGGCAGCCCGTCGAGCTCCGCTCGCACCCCCACCGGCGCGCCGGCGCCGCCGACGAGCGCCAGCAGCCCAGTCCCCGCCACCGCTTCGCCGCCCACCGGCAGCGCCGCCGCGATCGCCGCTGAGGTGGCGTGCTCCTCGTGGGCGAGCTCCGGGGTTTCGTGCAGGCGGCGCCGCAGCGCGTCCGCAGCCGGGAGCTCCGGCTCCAAGGCCGCGAGCAGCGCCTCGAGCGCCTGCTCAGTAGACCTCGGCATACCGCGCGCAGGTCTCCTCGAGTGACATTCCCGCGCTCGCCGCGAGCTCCGCCTGCTTGAGGCTCGTGTAGGCCTCGAACAACGGCCAACCGAGCCAGCGGTGGGCGGCCTCATCGGCCGCGAGCGCGGCGAGCGACTCCTCGAGTGAGCCGGGCAGCGCGCCGACGCCGAAGCGCTCGGCCTCCTCGGGCGAGAGCTCTGCAGGGTCGCGGTCGAGCAGCGGCGGCGCCGGCAGACCGGCCTCGACGCCGTCGAGCCCCGCCCACACGATCGCCCCGAGCGCCAGATAGGGGTTCGCCGCCGCATCGGCGCCGCGATACTCGAGACGCAGCTGGCCGGCGGGCTCCGCTTCTCCCGTCCCCACCACCGGCGGGATCCGCAGCAGCGTTTCCCGGTTGCGCTCGCCCAGGCAGGCCGCGCCGGTGCTCCAGTGATGGGGCTTCAGCCGCTCCGCGGAAACCGGACTGGGTGCGCACAGGGCGGTCAGCGCCCCCGCATGCGCGAGCACCCCCGCCGCGAAGCTGCCGCCGAGCTCGCTGAGCGACCCGGGCCTGCCGGCGTCGTACAGCAGCGAGGCTCCCCCCTCGCCGGCGAGGCTCAGGTGGATGTGGACGCCGTTGCCCGCCTCGGCGGGGTCGAGCAGCGGCACGAAGCTCACGCGTAGGCTTTCGCGGCGCGCGATCTCGCGCACTACCTCCCGCAGCACCACGGCCCGGTCGGCAACCTCGAGACCCTCGGCCGGCGCGACGGGAACCTCGAACTGATGGCTCGCGAACTCGGCGAAGAAGCGCTCCGGCTCGACGCCGGCCTCGACCAGAGCCTCCATCAGCGACGACGCGAACGGCTCGGCGGCGCGCATCGCCGCGAGTGAGAACGGCAGCGGTGAGGCCTCCTCGCGGAGCAGTTGGAACTCGTGCTCGAAGCTCGCGACGAGGGTCGCGCCGGTGCGTCTCGAGAGCTCAATCAACGCGCGCCTGAGGAACTCGCGCGGGCAGCACGCCCATGGCGTCCCGTCTGTCTCGACGATGTCGCACAGGATCAACTCGAGCGGGCTCCCATCCGGCTCGGCCCCGACCCGCACATGGGTCCCCGGATCGGGGAGCAGGCGCAGATCGCCGGTCGATCCGAACGGGTTCGGTTCGGCCAGCGGCCCGAGCGGCGTGAGGGCGAGGTTCGCCGGCACCCAGCCGACGCCCGCGTCGAGGTGCTGCTGCAGATCGGCGGCCAGCACCGCCCTGCCCCGCACGATCGCGCCGAGGTCGCACGCCACGAGCGCGACTAGCTCGGCCGGGCTCACGCGGCCTGCCCGCTGACCGTCCCGTTGTCCCAGAGCGCCTCGGTCAGTCCCAGAGCCTCGGCCCGCTCGCGCAGCCGAGGAGCGTCGTCGCTGGCGACCACGGCGAGCACCCCGCCGGCCGGCTTGTCCTCGCGAGCGATCGCCGCGGCCAGCCGCTCCCGCGGCTGCAGGTGGACGCCGCGGTTGCCGAGCGCGGGATAGGTATCGGCGACGGTGTACAGCCGCCCGCCCGGCCCGTCGCTGCGGGCCACGATGCAGGCGAAGTGGCCCACCGACCAATCGGGCGGGGGCCCCTCGAGCACGCCGTCGAACAGATAGGCGAGCAGCTGCGAGGCGGTGGGGCCTCCGCCCCACAGGTGGTGCGTCGCGAGATTCGCGATCAGCGTCACCGGACCGCCGCACTCCGCGGCCGCATCGAAGGTGCCGTCGAGCGTCGCCGTCGTCCACGGCCCGCTGTAGGGGATCGCCGTCACGGCGCCGGCGCCGAGCGCGTCGACGGCCCGCGCGACGCCCTCCGCGGTGGTGCCCGAGATCTCGGGGTCTGAGATCGTCGGCAGCTCCAGGCGGTAGTCGCGGCGTCCGGTCTCGCCACCGGGCAGCGTGCCCGGATCGCGCGACGTCGAGACGATCGACCCCGCCGCCAGGGCCACCGCGTCCTGGTCGGTGGGCTCGCCGCCGGCGCGGAGGATGCCGGCGGCGTTCAGAGCCAACGCGCCGCAGAACGCGCCGCACAGGTCATCGCGCTGGGGAAGCTCTCGCGCGTGGTAGTCGAGCAGCGCGCGGGCGCCGGGGAGCAGCGTGCTCTCCAGCCGTCCCGGGCCGGTCACGGTCAGCCTTCCGTGGTCCGTGGCGCGTAGCGGTGGTGGAGCATCAACGCGTTCCCGTCCGGGTCGGCGGAGATCTCGCCGTCTCCGTTCATCGATCCAGCCTCCGTTCTCGTGTGGTGCTCGGCATCCCGAGCGCCACTGGTTGATAGCACGTAGGCTGCACCATGGAGATCCGCGCTGCCCGACCGAAGAAAGGACGCCTCCCATGAGCTGGGACTTTCAGACCGACCCAGAGTTCCAGGAGCAGCTCGACTGGATGGACGAGCTCGTCCGGCGCGAGATCTGGCCGCTCGAGGCGATCTGGCACGAGCTCGGCCTCGAGGGCCTGACCCGCGCGATCGCCCCGATCGCCGAGCAGGTCAAGGAGCGCGGTCTGTGGGCCGCGCACCTGCCGCCCGAGCTGGGCGGGCAGGGCCTCGGGCAGGTGCGCCTCGGGCTGATGCACGAGATCCTCGGCAGCTCGCCGATCGCGCCGCTGGCATTCGGCAACGCCGCGCCCGATTCGGGCAACTCGGAGATCCTCGCGATGGCCGGCACCGAGGAGCAGAAGGATCGCTGGCTGCACCCGCTGCTCGCCGGCGACCTGCGCAGCGCGTTCAGCATGACCGAGCCGCACACTCCCGGCTCCGATCCCACGCAGCTCGCCACCACGGCTGTTCGCGACGGCGACGAGTGGGTGATCCAGGGCCGCAAGTGGTTCTCCTCGAACGCCTCGATCGCCGACTTCCTGATCGTGATGGCGGTCACCAACCCCGAGGCGCGGCCCTCGCAGCGCGCCTCGATGTTCATCGTGCCGACCGACACACCCGGCGTCGAGATCCTTCGCGACGTGCCGACGATGGAGCACCCATGGGAGCAGTTCGGTGCCTACGGAGGACACGCCGAAATCGCCTACGAGTCGGCCCGCGTCCCCGCCGAGGCGCTGCTCGGCGGCGAGGGCGAGGGCTTCATCCTCGCCCAGCACCGGCTCGTGCCCGGCCGCATCCACCACTGCATGCGCTGGCTCGGGGTCGCCCGGCGAGCCTTCGACATGATGTGCGAGCGAGCTACCTACAGACATGCCCACGGTTCCCTGCTCGCCCAGAAGCAGACGGTCCAGAACTGGATCGCGGACAGCGCCGCGGAGATGCAGGCGGCGCGGCTGATGACCATTCACGCCGCCTGGACGATGGACACCCAGGGCGCGAGCGCGGCCCGCACCCAGGTCGCGCTGATCAAGTTCTACGGCGCCCGCGTGCTGCACGACGTCGTCGACCGGGCGCTGCAGCTGCACGGCTCGCTCGGCTACTCGACGGACCTGCCGCTCGAGCAGATGTACCGCTTCGCACGCGGAGCGCGGATCTACGACGGCCCCGACGAGGTGCACCGGCAATCGGTCGCGCGACACATCCTGGCCGGCTACCAGGCCCCCGCCGACGGCGTGCCGAGCGAGCACCTGCCGACCCGCCGGGCGCAGGCGCGCGAGCGCTTCGCCGAGCTGCTGGAGACGGTCACCGCGAACGACTAGCGCAGCCCCGCGACGGGTGCTCCGTCGGCGGCGCTTCTAGGCTGAGGCGATGGCAGCGGGCGCCAAGCACCCCCCCGCAGTGTTCGACCCGGCCGCATTTGCGCGCTTCAGGTTCCTCGCGCGCGAGCTCGACCCGAGCGGCGGCGTGACGCTGCGCTACGCGCTCGATGACCTCGAGTTCACCGAGCGCATCGTGCTGCCCATGCCCGCCATGCCGGATCCGCCGCGGCGGGCCTCCGTCGAGGGGCTGCTGTCGCTGCTGCACTGGGTCGCCGGCGTGAGCTACTTCAAGGCGGCGCTGCCGCACACGATCAGCTGCGAGTCCGGCACGCCCGGCCCGGCGGCCGCTGCGCTGCTCGAAGCGCTGTACTCGGAGGGTCTCGGCGAGCTGGCCTACGTGAACGGGCTGGGAGCCCTGCCCCGTCCTCGATTTCCATATGAACCGGAGGAGGGGCGCAAGCAGGCGCGGCCGGAACCCGGCGGCGAGGTTGCGCCCCGTCGCGTGCTGGTGCCCGTCGGCGGCGGCAAGGACTCGGTCGTGGCGCTCGAGTCGGTGAGGCGCAGCGGCGTCGAGCTCGCGCTGTTCTCGATCGGCGACGCCGCGCCGATCGCCCGCACCGCGGAGGTCGCGGGGCTGCCCCGCCTGATCGCGCGGCGAGAGCTCGACCCGCTGCTGTTCGAGCTCAATGCCGCCGGTGCGATCAACGGACACATCCCCATCACCGCGATCGTCACCTGCATCGCGATGCTGACCGCCGCGCTGCACGGCTTCGACGCAGTGGCGATGGCCAACGAGCGCTCCGCCTCCGCGGGCAACGTGCTATGGGACGGCATCGAGGTCAACCACCAGTTCAGCAAGGGCCTTGCCGCCGAGCGGCTGCTCAGCGCCGCCGCCGCCGAGCTCGACGCGCCCGTCGTGCAGTTCTCGGTGCTGCGGCCGGCCTCCGAGCTGGCGATCGCGCGAGCCTTCGCGGGGCTCGAGCGCTATCACGCCGCCTTCACCAGCTGCAACGCGATCTTCCGCCTGGACCCCGCCCTGCGGTCCTCCTCCTGGTGCCGAGACTGCCCGAAGTGCCGGTTCGTGTTCCTGGCGATGGCTCCCTTCAGCGAGCCCGACCACATGCGCGAGATCTTCGGCGGCGACCTGCTCGACGACGAGCTCCAGTTCGAGGGCTTCGCGCTGCTCGCCGCGAGCGGCGGGCACAAGCCCTTCGAGTGCGTCGGCGAGGAGCAGGAGTCGATCGCGGCGATGCGGCTGCTGGCGAACGATCCGCGCTGGCGCGAGCACCGGGTGGTGGAACGTCTGGCGAGGAAGGTGCTGCCTGAGCACCCGTTGCCGGAGGGCGACCCCGAGGCCGTGCTCGCGCTCGGCTCCGACCACGACGTGCCAGCGCGGCTGCTGGACGGGGTACGTGCGCTTCTCAGAGCTTGAAGGCGCGCGCATCGGCGTGTGGGGCGCCGGGCGCGAGATCATCTCCTTCGCGGCGCTCCTCGGAAGGCGCCTGCCAGCCGCCCGGATCGCGGTCGCGGCCTTCGACGAGCCGCCGGAGCTCGACGTGCCCGCCGCGCTCGGCAGCCCCGGGGTGCGCGTCGTCGCCGCTCCCGAGGCGATCGGGGCGCTGTCCGCTTGCGAGGTCGTTGTCCGCTCGCCCGGCGTCTCGATTCACGGCCCCGAGCTCGCGCAGCTGAGGAGCCAGGGCGTCCCGGTCACCACGGCCACCTCGCTGTGGCTGGCCGAGCGGGGTGGGCGGCGGGTCGTCGGCGTGACCGGCACCAAGGGCAAGAGCACGACGGCCGCGCTGGCCCACCAGCTGGCACGCGCCGCCGGCGAATCGGTTCAGCTCGCCGGCAACATCGGGCGCCCCGCCCTCGAGCTGCTCGACGCCGACCCCGGCGAGCTCGCGATCGTCGAGCTGTCGAGCTACCACGTCGCCGACCTCGCGGTTGGGCCGGAGGTGGCTGTGATCACGAACCTCTACGACGAGCACGCCGACTGGCACGGCTCTGCCCTCACCTACCGGGCCGAGAAGCTGCGCATCCTCGCCCTACCCGGCGTGGCCCGCGCGGTGCTGCCGGCGCGCCAGCCCGAGCTGGCCTCGGCGCCGACCACCGCCGAGCGGCGCCTGTTCGGCGAGCCGGCCGGCTGGGACCTCGCCGACGGGGCGATTGCGTTCGCGGGCGAGCCGCGCCTGCAGGCGTCCGAGTTGCCGCTGCCGGGCGATCACAACGCGCTGAACCTCTGTGCGGCTCTCACCGCGCTCGAAGCTGCGGGCGTCGAGCCGCCGCTGCTGCCCGCCGCGCTGGCCGGCTTCGAGCCGCTCCCCCACCGCCTGCAGACGGTCGCCGAAAGTGGCGGCGTGACGTGGGTCGACGACTCGATCTCGACCACCCCCGAGTCAGCGCTGGCGGCGCTCGCGAGCTTCCCGGGCAGGGAGCTGGTGCTGCTCGGCGGGGGGCAGGACCGCGGCCAGGACTACGGCGAGCTGGCCCGTGAGCTGGCCCGCAGCGGCGCGCTCGTGATCGGGATGCCCACGACCGGTCCGCGCCTGCTGGCGGCGGCGCTCATCGCTGGCCTATCCGGATCGCAGGCGATCGCCGCGGACGATCTCGCGGCGGCGGTCGCGATCGCGCGCGAACGCGCGCGGCCGGGTGCCGTCGTGCTGCTTTCGCCTGCCGCCCCCAGCTACGACCGTTTCACGGACTTCGAGCAACGCGGCGAGCGCTTCGCGGCGCTCGTACGCGGCGACGGATGAGGGCTCGCGGGCCGGCCGACGGCTGAGCGTCACAAGCGTCGAGGGCTGAGGTCGCAGGCCGCCAGACGGCTGGGCGCTCACCAGGGCCGGCCGCCGCTGAGCGGTCGAGCGCGTCGAGCGCCGAGGACCGGGGCCGCCCGGGCAGGCGCCAACGAAACGGCGCCGCCGCCCTTTGGGGGCGACGGCGCCGTGGTTACGGTTCTCGTCCTCGTGCCGTTCAGGCGCTCAGACGAGGCCTACGGGCAGAGCGGGTTGCTCGGCACGTCTTTGCACGGTTCGGGCATCGTTTCCTGCGGCCCCGGTTCGGGCTGGCCGACAGGTTTGCGCAGCAGCGCCGATTCTTCGGAGAGCGTCACGACGTAGCCGATCGCTCCGATTTCGTTGTTCGGCGGGGGCGTCGTGCTGTTCTGACAACCCCACGTGCCTTCGATCGCGGCCGGGAAGGTCACGCCCGTGTAGCTGTTTTCGCTCACGCAGTTGTTGTCCGAGGTGAACTGCCTGTGCGGGAAGACGCCGCCCTGCAACGTGAGGTCACTGGCGAATTCTTTGCCGCTGGTGCCGTTGCCGACGAACGTGTTTTTCACGATCTTGTTGCCGGCGAGCTGGAAGTAGATCGTTCGAGTGCATACCCCTTTTTCTTCCAGTTCCTTCGTGCAGGTGATGTTCGGCGGGAACGGGTTCGGGTACTCGAATCCGAGCAGGCCGTTGTTGACGTTGTTCACGATCGTGTTGTTTTCGATCAGGTCGCCCATGTCGCCCGGGAGCTCCACGCCGACGCCCCACGGCGCCTTTTCCGTCGACGGGTTAGCCGGAACTTCCAGGTTGTTGTTGTCTTCGACCAGGTTTTCCTTGATCACCGTGCAGTGGGCGATGTTGGTCGAGGTGAACAGGTAGTAGGGCGTGGCCGGTTTTTTCGCGTTGCAGATGCCGTTCTGCGGAGGCGGACCGTCACCCGGGTTTTCGCCGTTGGGCACGATGCCGGCCGAGTTGTGCTTGAAGACCGATTTTTCGATCACGAGCCTGCCACCGGCGTTCGACCCCGAGTAGCCGACGGCGTTGTATTCGATCGTCGCGTCGGAGACCTTCGCCTGGCAGTCCCAGCAGGCACCGATGTAGATGCCGGAGTCGTTGTAGCCGGAGGCGTAGATGTGTTCCCAGGAGCCTCCGTGCTCGTTTCCGGTGAAGATGCCGTAGCCGCCGTTCAGGCCGGTGTCGAAGGCCGTCAGGTAGCTGCCCCACCAGCCGTGCACCGTCTGTTTTTTGGATTCCTCGCCGCCGGACCACCAGATGCCGTTCCCGTTCGGGCCGTCCGCTTCGGCGCGGTCGAAGTTCTCGACGGTGAGGTTTTCCACCCAAACGTTGTTGGCCTTCTCGATCAGGATGCCGTTGCTTCCTTCTGGCTTCGGTTTGTGCTGCCCGTCGAGGATCACGGCGTTGCGGTTCATGCCGCGGATGTGGATGCCGCTCTGAGCGCTCGTGACGAGGACTTCTTCGTCGTAGGTCCCCGGTTCGATCAGCACCCAGTCGCCGGTCTTCGCGCGGGAGTGGCTGACGGCTTCCTGGATCGTCGTGTAGTAGCTCGTGTTCGGCGGGATCGGGCCGACGGGCGGACCCGATTGGCTCACGATGTTCACATGCGGCGTTGGTTTCGCGAGCGCGGTGCCGCTGATCGCGCCGAACGCGATCAGGGCGAACACAGCGCCCGCCAGGTATCGCGCGCGAACGCCGCCTCGCGGCCTGGAACTCCCTCTCGACAGCATCCT
>DASWFM010000109.1:0-4697 GCA_036394235.1 Solirubrobacteraceae bacterium
CTGGTGGGCGGGAACTCGAAGCCCGCGCTGCCCGGCAACGCCGGCACTGTGAAGCTGTCGAGCTTCAACGGGCAGACCCTCTCCCCGCCGCAGCCCGCGCCGGCGCTGACGACGCTACGCAACTACAACGGGGACAGCTTCAGCCTCGCGGCCGATCGAGGGAAGGCCGTGTTCGTGACCTTCCTTTACTCCCACTGCCCCGACGTGTGCCCGCTGATCGCCTCGAACCTGCACAACGCCTACGCGCGGATGACACCCGCGCAACGCGCGAAGATGGACATCGTCGTCGTCTCGGTCGATCCCCGCGGTGACAGCGCCGGCACCGTTGCGGCTTTCATGCGCTCGCATCAGCTGGCCGGCGAGGGCGAGTACCTGATCGGGTCCGCACCGCAACTCGTCCCGGTCTGGAAGTCGTGGAACGTCGGCTCGGAAAAGGACGTCTCGAGACCCGACCTCGTCAACCACTCGGCGTTGATCTACGGGCTCAGCGCGAGCGGCAAGATCTACACGATCTACCCGGCCAACTTCGCGCCCGAACAGATCATCCACGACGTCGCTCCGCTGCTGAGCCGCTGAGCTCAAGGCTGCATCGAGGCCTGCAGCGGCGCCTCGAACGCGCTTGCGCACCGCTCGCTGCAGAAGTAGGTCGTGCGGCCGGCGAAGCTCTGTGGATCGCCTTCGCGCGGTCGACCTTCATCCCGCAGACCGGGTCGGTGGCGCCCCGGCGTCTAGTCAGCCAGAAGAGGGCCGCGAAGATCGCGACGCCGAGGATGTTGATGCGCGTGCGCAGGCTCATCTGCCCTGCCGCGGCGTGATGCTGGTGGCCGGTGTCGGCCTCGCGCGCGTGCTCGCGCGCCTGCTGCTCGAGGCGCGCGGGAACGAACAGCCGAAGGAGCAGGGCCATCAGCACGATCATCACGATGCCGCCCTGGAACTCGGCAAGCGTGAACTGCCAGCCGATCAGCACCCACAAGACCAAGCCGAGCTCCCACACGAGGTTGGTGGAGGCGAGCTGGAAACCGAGTGCCGAAGCTGGCCGGCCTGCGCGTTCGCTGTCGCTCTAGCGCTGGCTCGCCGTGCGGCGCCTTCCGGCGCTCGGAGGCCTCAGCTCGTCGAAGTTGTCGAGGGCTTCGCCGGACCCCGTCACGACGCACGTCAGGGGCGAGGAGGCATGCACCACCGGCAGGCCGGTCTCGCGCACGAGGAGGTCGGCAAGGCCGGTCAAGAGCGTGCCACCCCCGGCGAGCAGGATGCCGTCGCGCGCGATGTCGCCGGTCAGCTCCGGTGGGGTCTCCTCGAGGGTGTCTCTGATCGTCTGGACGATTTCGCTCAGCGGAGCCTGGATCGCCGACCGGACCTCACCGCTTCTGAGCGGGATCTCCGTCGGCAGGCCGGTGATGAGGTGACGCCCGCGCACCTCGCTGACCGCTTCGGGCCCATTCGAGGTCGCCGAGCCGACGGCGATCTTGATCGCCTCCGCCGTCTTCGAGCCGATCGCGAGGGAGTGCTCGACCCGCAGGTAGCGGGTGATCGCTTCGTCCAGCTCGTAGCCACCGACGCGCAACGAGCGCGACAACACGATCCCCCCGAGCGAGATCACGGCCACCTCGCTGGTGCCGCCACCGATGTCGACGACCATCCGGCCGACCGGCTCGGCGATGTCCAGTCCAGCGCCGATCGCGGCTGCGATCGGCTCCTCGATCAAGTGGACGTGGCGAGCGCCGGCAGCGAGTGAGGCCTCCTCGACCGCCCGTTTCTCGACCTCGGTGATCCCCGAAGGCGCACAGACGATCAGGCGAGGGTGTGCGCGGTGGCGGTCGAGGACCTTGCGGATGAAATACCGCAGCATCTGCTCGGTGACCTCGAAGTCGGCGATCACGCCGTGGCGCAGCGGGCGGCTCGCCGAGATCGTCGCGGGCGTCCGTCCGATCATCCGCTCGGCGTCGGCTCCGACGGCGTGTACCTGGCCGGTTCGGGAGTCCGTGGCGACGACGGAGGGCTCCGATACGACGATTCCCTCGCCCTCGACGTAGACGAGCGTGTTCGCTGTCCCGAGGTCGATCGCCATGTCCCTGACACCGAACGTGGGGGCGATGTGGCGACGCGCGACATCGCGACGCGAGCCGTCCCGGCGGAAGCGCATCGCCTCAGCTTCGCAGACATCCACACGAGGCGCCGGTGGATCCATCTCGCGCCCGGCGGGGTCTTAACGCACCGGGCGAGCCGCACGGGGCTCGCTACGAGGCGATCGTGTTCAGCTCCGCGACATCTCCCTCGGACAGGCCGATCCCGGCGCCGGCGAGATTCGCTCGCAGGTGGGCGACCGAGGAGGTACCGGGGATCAGCAGTATGTTCGGTGAGCGCTGCAGCAGCCACGCCAGGGCGACGGCCATCGGGCTGGCATCGAGACGTGCGGCGACCGACGCCAAGGTCTCCGATTGCAGCGGTGAGAAGCCACCGAGCGGGAAGTAGGGCACGTAGGCGATTCCCTGGGCGGTGAGCAGGTCGATCAGATCATCGTCGACGCGGTGCGCCAGGTTGTAGAAGTTCTGAACGCACACGACAGGGGCGATCGACTGCGCTTCCGAGATCTGCGTGGCGTCGACCGTGCTGAGGCCGAGGTGCTTGATCAGCCCTTCCCGCTGCATCTCCGCGAGCACCGCAAACGGCTCAGCGATCAGTTCGGGGGTGGGGCTCTGGAAGCCGCCGACGCGCAGGTTGACGACATCGAGGGCGTCCAGTCCGAGATGGTCCAGGTTGTCGCGCACGGCCTGACGGAGCTCGGCCGGGGCCAGCGCCTGCGGCCAGCCTCCCTCGGCGTCCCGCAGCGCTCCGACCTTGGTCACGATGTGGAGCGAGCCGGGGTAGGGGGAGAGGGCCTCTACGATGATTTCGTTCGTGACGTACGGGCCGTAGTAGTCGCTGGTGTCGATGTGCGTGATACCCGCCTCGACCACCTCGCGCAGAACCGCGATCGCTTCGTCGCGGTCCGCGGGTGGGCCGAACACGTGCGGGCCGGCCAGCTGCATCGCGCCGTATCCCAGCCGGGTCACGGTCAGGCCGTCGGCCATCGTGAAGGTGCCTCCGGGGAGAGCCTGCGCTGACATCGGGGTTCCTCCCTTCGTCGCGTTGCCGCGAGTTCATGGGGGCACGGGGGGCGCGCGTGCCGCTCGCTCTCCCGTCTTCGGTACATCGTGCCGCACCGGTCAAACGGGCGGAACTGCTTGCGGTTGCGGGTCGTGGGCGGCGCGCAGCTCGCGGCGCAGCAGCAGGTACGCGATCCCGCCCCCGGCGAGCGGGACGAGCAGTCCCACAGCCTGATAGAGGAGGACGGCCGCGACAGCCGTGTCGCGTTCGACGCCGTAGAGGATCAGCATGCCGACCATGCCCGCGGCGGTGCCGATGTTGGCGGGGAGCGGAATCGATCCCCCGAGCGCGCCGATTATGTAGGCCATCATCACTACGCCGAAGGTCGGCGTCGGGCTCGCGTGGATCGCGATCAAGGCGGTGAACAGGACCAGCACGTCGAAGCAGAGGTAGGCCGCCGCTCCGAGCACGCTGCGGATACCGGATTTGTGGGTCAGCAGGCGAGCCGTGTCCTGCACGGCGTCGGCGAGCGTCGTGACCACGGTTGCGAGCCGCTTGTGCGCGGGTCGGGCTTTGCCGGCTCCGCGGCGCGCGCTCGCCGCCGTGAAGAGCACCGCCGCGACCCCGGCGGCGGCGACAGCCGCGGGCAGGAGCGTCAACAGGAGGTTGGACTCGCCGGCGAGGATCCCGGCGGCGAGACCGACGCCGAACACGACCAGTGCGATCGCGTCCACCGTCGTGTTGAGGAAGCTCAGGCTGAACTGCCGCTCGGCGACCAATTTGAGCGGCATCCCCAGGCGATGGAGCAACCAGGTCCCGGCGCCGACGCTCGACAGCGACCCGCCGGGCACGAACATCCCCGCTCCCAGCTGCGCCCATGCGAGGCGCGTGTCGATTCGCCGCACGCCGGCGCGCTGACCCACCACGCCCTCAGGGTCGACGATCCCGCGCCAGGACACCACGAAGCCGATCTCCGAGAGCGTCTCGAGCGCGAAGACCGCGGTCAGCCATGGCCAGCTGAGGCGTTCGAGGTCCGCGAGCGCGGCCCGTAGGCTCGGGATCAGCTTGATCACGAGGTAGGCGGCGATCAGAAAGCCGAGCAGCCGGAGCCCGTCTTTGACCAGCCAGCGCTCACCCGCACGCAGCGCCCGAAGCCTCGCGTGGTGCGCGCCGCCTCGCCTCCGGCCGCCGCCCGCTCGATCTCGCCCATGCCCGAGACTCGTAGCGCTTCTCGCGTCTCCGTGCCTGCCCGCCGCTTCGGGCCAAGGGACACTCGGGGTGCCGCCGGCGGCTCGAGGCCGCCCTCGAGTTGAATCCCCGGCGCCGAAGCACCCGGTGTGCAGACCAGTGAGTCCACGGGCGCGACCCCGCAGCGCAGGAGCGACCCTGCCGGCGACAGCAACCGAGGAGGTCGGCATGAGCAGCGCGGATGTGAGCAGCCAGCTTCAGGAGATCACCGCCAGGCTTCCCGGCCGGCAATGGGAGAACTGAGGAGGTCGGTACGATCCCGCAGCCGTGAGGCTCGTTAGCTATACGCGCGACGGCACGGCCGCGGCCGGGATCCTGCTGGGCGAGGAGATCGTGCCGCTCTCGGCGCTCGAGCGGCCGCC
>DASWFM010000110.1:0-6865 GCA_036394235.1 Solirubrobacteraceae bacterium
ACCGCCAGCGGCTGGGCCAGCGTGGCGCTGCTCGTGACGCTGAGCTGGGTGCTCCCCTGGTACGTCTTGTGGGTGCTGCCACTGGCGGCCCTCTCCTCCTCGCGGCGCCTGCGTGTCGCCTCGCTGGTGCTGGGGGCCTACCTGATCATCGCCTGGGCGCCGGCCTCGGGGAAGTTGTGGGAAGCGATCGGATTTCACCCCGAAAAGACGGCGCTGGGGCGGATGCACCAGCGCGACGTCCGGGAGCTCCTGAAGGGCTAGTCGGTCTCGGGCGGGCGGCGGGCGAGCTTGCGCTCGGATGCCCGTCGCTTGGCGTCCAGCCGCCGCTCTCGGGAGCCCGCAGTGGGCCCCGTGGGTCGGCGATCGCGGGGCACGTGCAACGCCTCGGACAGGCGCTCCGCGAGGCGCTCCAGGGCGAGCTCGCGGTTTCGGGCCTGCGAGCGGCCATCCTGGGCGACGGCCACCACGCGCGGCCCGAGACGCGACAGCAGCCGCTCGCGCTGGGCGTCGCTGAGCGTGGCGGAGGCCCGCACGTCGAACACCGCTTCGACCCGTGAGTCCGTGACGTTGGCGTGCTGGCCGCCGGGCCCCGAGGAACGGCTCCTCCGAAACGTGATCTCCGAGAGCGGCAGCTCGAGGCGGCCGCGGACGTGGAGCGTCCTACCCGGGCGCTCGCCGTCGCTCATCGGCCTGCTCGCTAGCCCTGCTGCCCGCCGAGGTCGTGGACGGCTCGCACGCGCTGCTCCTCGCCCTCGGGCACGCGGCCATCGCGACCCACATAGCCGTCCTTGCCGCCGGCGATCAGGTACACGGCGTCGCTGTCCCCGGCGTTGCGGATCTTGCGCGGCGTCGCGGCGTCCACGCGCGCCATGCCGCCCTCGCCGAGCGCCTGCACCGTGCCGTCGGCGAACTCGATCTGGATCGAGCCGCGGTGCACGAAGTACAGCTCCTCCTGCTCGTCGTGGAAGTGGAAGCCGGTCTCGATCCCGGGGGGCAGCACGATCGCGTTGACGCCGAAGGCCGTGACGCCGAGGCCCTTGCGGATCTTGCGGAAGCCGGGGCCCTCGCCGAGGTCATCGAGGTTCGCGGTGGCCCAACCATCGCCGCCGTTGACTCTGGGGAAATCGGACGTTGCCTCCATCTTCTTCTTCTCCTCTTCCTCTCCCTGGGCTCCCGTTACTCAGTGGCGGGCGACGGTGCCACCCTCGGGCGACAGCGTCCTGCCCTCCTCAGCCCAACGGAGGAGGCCCCCATCGAGGGAGTATGCCTCGTAGCCGCTCGCCCTGAATGCTTCCGCGGCCATGCCCGAGCGGGAGCCGACCCGGCAGTAGAAGACCACGGGACGCTCGTTGTCGATGCTCGCCGCCTCGGCCGTCAGGCGGTTGAGCTCGATGTGCCGCGTCGCCTCGATGTGGCCGGCCTCGCGCTCGTAGGTCTCGCGGACGTCGATCACCTGCAGTTGCGGTTCGCTCTCCATCCACTCGCTCAGGCGCGTCGCGTCGATCAAGAGGCCGTTTGGAGCAGTCGAGCTCATCGTCTGAGCGTAGCGGCGCCCGTCCGCGCCATCGCTGCCGCGCCATCAATAGGATCAGGGCCATGGAGGCAGTCGGCGACGTCTACACGATCCCCGAGGAGAACCTCGACTTCTGCGCCACGATCGGGCAGATCGCACGCGAGAAGATCGCGCCGCGCTCCGCGGAGATCGACGAGAAGGCGGAATACCCCTGGGACGTGCGGCGACTGCTCGCCGAGCAGGACATCCTCGGGTTGCCCTTCCCGGTCGAGTACGGCGGGACCGGTACGGGCACGCTGATGCTGAACATGGCCGTCGAGGAGATCGCCAAGGTCGATGCGTCCTGTGCGCTGATCCTGATGGTCCAGGAGCTCGGCACGCTGCCGATCCAGCTGTTCGGCTCAGATCAGCTGAAGGAGCGCTTCCTGCCGCGCTGCGCCACCGGTGAGTGGTCGCCGGCGTTCGCGCTGTCCGAGCCCGAGGCCGGTTCGGATCCCGCGGGGATGAAAACCACCGCGGTGCTCGACGGCGAGGAGTGGGTGATCAACGGCACCAAGAACTGGATCTCCAAACTCGGCATCGCCGACTTCTACATCTGCTTCGCCGTGACCGACCGGGAGAACCGCCGCATGACGGCCTTCGTCGTCGAGGCCGACCGGCCGGGCTTCAGCGTCGGCAAGCTCGAGCACAAGCTCGGCATCCGCGCCTCGCCCACCGGCCAGCCGATCTTCGAGGAAGTCCGCGTGCCCCAGGAGAACGTGATCGGCCAGGTCGGCAAGGGCCTGACGGTGGCGCTTGGCACGCTCGAGCGCACCCGACTCGGCGCCGCGGCGCAGGCCGTCGGCATCGCCCAGGGCGCGACCGACTACGCCGTCGGCTACGCCGCCGAACGCCGGCAGTTCGGACAGCCCATCAACGAGTTCCAGGGCATCGGATTCAAGCTCGCCGACATGGAAATCCGCACGGCGGCCTCGCGTGAGCTGCTCTACAAGGCCTGTGCGATGGCCGACCAGGGGCACCCCGAACGGGCCAAGTACTCCTCGATGGCGAAGGTCTTCTGCTCGGATACGGCGATGGCGGTGACGATCGAGGCGGTTCAGGTCCTAGGTGGCTACGGCTACGTGAAGGAGTACCCCGTCGAGCGGATGATGCGGGACGCGAAGATCACCCAGATTTACGAGGGAACGAACGAGATCCAGCGGCTCGTGATCGCGCGCACACTGAAATGAGGCGCTGCTTGCTGACTTTCGCGGGCCGCCGTTTTCGTTAGGCCACGCGGGAAAGGCCTCGGCTTTGTCATCATGCGGCTGTGAGGCTCGTGACGAGTAGCCAGCGAGGGTGACAGTGCACTCCTCGGCGGGAGAGCGACGCCAGCTACGCCGCGTGGGCTTCGGGGCGCTGATCGCGCTGTCGCTGGGCCTGGTGGTGCTGGTCGTCGGCCAGGGATTCAGCTCGATCGGCGCGGTGCGGGCGCTGGAGGACATCGCGCTCGGGGTGATCGTGGCGGCGGTGCTGATGGGCGGCGTGGCCTTCGTTGCCGTGCGGATGGCCGGCTGGCGGGACCCGGAGTCCGAGAGCGAGTTCGAAGAGATCGTCCGCCATTCCGAGCAGCTGGCCAGCGAAGGACTCGCGGTGGATCCCGATGAAGGCGACTTCATCGACCTCGACCCGCTCGACGATCAGGACTTCGAGGAGCTGGTCCGCGATGCGCTCGACGATCTCCCGGACCTGCTGCGCAACGCGCTCACGCATGTCGCGGTCGTGATCTCCGACGGCGGACGCCGTGCGGGGGCCTATGGGCTCTACCAGGGCGATGGCGCAAGCCGCGACAACCACCACGACCGCATCGTGATCTTCCGTGACACTCTGCGCCGGGACTTCGGCCACGACGCGGACATGCTCCGCGACCAGGTCACGCGCACCGTTCGCCACGAGCTCGCCCACCATGTGGGCTTCGACGAGCTGGGCGTTTCGCGGCTCGATTTGTGATCTGAGCCCGGCGCGTGGGGCTGGCCGGCGGCTTGCGAGGGGCGCCCTCGGCCCCGACAAGCGCCGCAGAGCCGGCGCACAAGCCGGCGAGGACCGGGGCAAAGACCTGTTGAAGAGCGCCCGATAGCGATCGTATCGACCACGTGACGGGTGCAAGACCCGCTCAAGAGCGCCCGATAGCGATCGTATCGACCGCGTAACGGTGGCAAGAGCTGTTGAAGAGCGCCCGATAGCGATCGTATCGACCGCGTAGATACCATCGCTATCAAGGCCTCCTTTCGACGGATCACCCCCTCTTCACACCCGGCGCCGGCGCGTCCCCCAAAGCCACTTTTGAGGCGATCTTCTAGGATCTTGGCCCGCGCCTGAGTTTCAAGAGCCGCGCCCCCACCTACCAAGGAGAGAGATCTTCAGATGCCCGAAGCAGTGATCGTCGATGCCGTCCGCACACCCATCGGTAGGGCCGTCAAGGGGTCTCTCAAATCCGTTCGGGCCGACGACCTGGCGGCGGTGCCGCTGAAGGCTCTGCTCGATCGCAACCCTTCGCTGGAGACGGGTGGCTCGATCGTTGACGTGATGATGGGCTGCGGCTTCTCCGAGGGGGAGTCCGGATACAACATCGGCCGCAACGCCTCGTTGCTCGCGGGCATCGACCACCACGTGCCCGGCACGACCGTCAACCGCTTCTGCGCCTCCTCGCTGCAGACCACCCGGATGGCCTTCCACGCGATCAAGGCAGGCGAGGGTGACACCTATGTCGCCGCCGGCGTCGAGGCCGTGTCCCGTGCGGGCAAAGGCGCCGACTTCCAGTTCCACCCCGAGCTCGACGGCTCTGAGAACTCGATGTACAACGTCTACATCCCGATGGGCCTGACCGCCGAGAACGTCGCCGAGCGGTGCGGCGTGAGCCGCGAGGCCCAGGACGAGTGGGCAGCTCTCTCCCAGCAGCGCGCCGTGGCCTCCCAGGAGTCGGGCCACTTCGACAGGGAAATCGTCGGGGTGACGGCGCCCGCCCACACCGTCAAGGACAAGGAGGGCAACGACGTCGAGGTGCCCGAGCAGCTCGTCACAAAGGACGACGGCCCCCGCGCGGGGACGACGGTCGAGAAGCTCGCCGCGCTGCCGCCCGCCTTCAAGGCCGATGGGTCCGTCACGGCCGGCAACGCCTGCCCGCTGAACGACGGCGCGGCGGCGCTGCTGATCACCACGCCGGAGCGCGCTGAGCAGCTCGGCCTGAAGCCGAAGGTGCGGATCCTCGCCTCCACAGTCGCGGCGATCCGTCCGGAGATCATGGGACTGGGGCCGATCCCGGCGATCGAGATGCTGCTCAAGCAGACCGGCATGAAGATGGAGGACATCGACGTCGTCGAGATCAACGAGGCGTTTGCGGCGCAGATCGTGCCGTGCCGCGAAGACCTCGGCATCGACGCCGAGAAGCTCAACCCCTTCGGCGGCGCGATCGCGCTCGGCCACCCCTTCGGGATGACCGGCGCGCGGATCATGACGACGCTGATCAACGACCTCGAGACGCTCGATGGCACCTATGGCATCGAGTCGATGTGCGTCGCCGGCGGCATGGGCATGGCGATGCTCGTGGAGCGGCTCAACTAGCAGTGATGCGGGCTCTCCGCGAGCTGTGATGGCGAGCCCAGCACAAAACGATTCCGACCCGCCGGCGCTCGAGGCGGCTCCCCGAGGGGTCGTGTACTCGGGCACCGGCGAGTTCTACGTGGCCGAGGCGATCCGCTCGGCACACTCGTCGCTGCGCCACAACCCCGTTCCCCACGTGCTCTTCGCAGACGGCGAGACAGCGGGCATCCCGGGGCTGACGGTCGCCCGCTTCGAGCCCTCCGGCAACCCCTACGTCGACAAGATCGCGAACATGCGGCGCTCACCATTCGAGCGCACGCTGTACCTCGACAGCGACACCTACGTCGTCGAGGAGATCGTTCACGTGCTGGCCCTGCTCGACAACTACGACCTGGCTGTCGCCTTCGCCCCCGCCTATCGCGGCCTCGAGGATCCCGGCGTGCCGAAGGCCTTCCATGAGTTCAACACGGGCGTGCTCGCCTGGCGCCAAAGCGAGCGGACGGCCGCCTTCCTGGCAAGCTGGGAGGAGACCTACGCGGCCTGGCTGGCGGAGGAGCCGTTCCCGGGCGCGGGCAAAGCCAGCCGCAGCCGCCGCGCCGACCAGCCCGCCTTTCGGCGCTGCGCATGGGAGCACGGCCTCAGCGTGTTCGTGCTGAGCCCTGAGTACAACTTCCGCCTTGGCTACCCGGCGACGGTGATCGACAGGGTCCGCGTGATCCACGGCGACCATCGTGACCCCGAGGGGCTCGCGGCCCGCATCAACCGGCGCCAAGGGGTTCGCAGCTGGCCGCCGCCGCTCACTCCCCGCGAGAAAGTGATGAGAAGGCTGCGCAAAGCGGTCGGTCGCGTTCCGCGGCCCCCCGAGACTCCTCGCGTCCCCTCGCGCGATCCGGGCGAGGCGGAGACGACATGAACGAGACCGACCCCTCCTCGGGCGAGGAGGCCGCGCTGCTGGCCGAGCTCAGGTCCGTCCGCAGCTCGGGACGGACGCTGCCTGAGTTCTTCGTCGTCGGGCACGCCAAGTCGGGGACCACCGCGCTGCACGCGATGCTCGCCGGCCACCCCCAGGTCTTCCTGCCGAGGCTCCGCGAGACGCAGTTCCTCGCCCGCGGGCCGGCCGAGCTCGGCCTCCCCGCGGCGAACGAGCAGGGCGTACGACCGCGAACACTCGAGGCTTACCTCACGCTGTTCGACGATGCCCGCCCCGGACAGCGCGTGGGGGAGATCTCCACTGCCTACCTGCGTACCCCCGAGGCCGCCGCCCGCATCAGCGCGCTCCGCCCCGATGCGGCGATCATCGCCTTCTTGCGGGAGCCCGCCGGCTTCGTGCGCTCCTTCCACCTGCAACTGCTGCAGGTCGGCATCGAGACCGAGCCCGACCTCGGGCGGGCGCTGGCACTCGAGCCCGAGCGAGCCGAAGGCCGGCAGATTCCGCCCGGCTGCCCCTGGCCCGCGGCACTGCTCTACAGCCGTCACGTCGACTACTCCCGGCAGCTGCGCTCCTACCAGCAGCTGTTCGGCCCCGAGCGGGTGCTGGCGCTGATCTACGAGGACTTTCGCAGTGACAACGATGGAGTCGTGCGAGAGGTCTTCCGCTTCCTCGATGTCGAGGAGTCCGTCGAGATCAAGCGCAGCGAGGCCAACCCGACGGTGCGGCTGCGCTCACGCCGCGCCGGAGCTTTGATCGACGCCCTGACGACGGGACGAGGGCCGCTCGCGCGCGGCGTCGGCACCGCCGTGAAGGCCGTCACCCCCGCGAGGCTGCGGCGGGGG
>DASWFM010000111.1:0-12019 GCA_036394235.1 Solirubrobacteraceae bacterium
AATCGGGCTGCTCCCGGGATTCCCCGAAGTCAGCCAGCTCGAAAACGACCACTTCACGCCGAACGAAGCAACCTGCGCGCCGGGCTCGAAGATCGGCACGGTGAAGATCGAGACGCCGCTGCTGCCCGAACCGCTCGAAGGCGGGTTGTACCTGGCGCACCAGGACACGAACCTGGTCGAAGAAAAGCTGGTCGGCTACATCGTCGCCAAGAACCCCGTGTCCGGCGTGCTCGTCAAGCTCGCCGGCGAAGTCCACGTCGACCCCGGCACGGGGCAGCTCACCTCCGCGTTCCGCGGCACCCCGCCCGTCCCGTTCTCGAAGCTGACGGTCTCGCTGTTCGGCGGCGGGCAGGCCTCGCAGTCGACGCCTCCGTTCTGCGGCACCTACACCCCGACCGCGAATTTCGTGCCCTCGAGCGGCGGTTCGAAGTCGGTCTCCACGACGTTTGAAATCAACTCAGGCCCCGGCGGCGGCCCCTGCCCCGGCGCGACGCGCCCGCTGGCGCCGTCGTTCACCGCCGGCTCGACCAACAAGCAGGCGGCCGGGTTCACCGGCTTCACGCTGTCGATCGTCAACCCGGACGCCGACCAGCGCCTCACCGGACTCTCGACCACGCTCCCCGCGGGCGTCGCCGCGCTGCTCTCGACCGTCACCGCGTGTGCGGAACCGCCGCCGGGCGTTCCCTGGCAGTGCGGCGCCGACAGCCTGCTCGGCAGCGCGACGACCAGCTCGGGGTACGGCGGCGAACCCTTCACCCTGTCCGGCAACGTCTACCTGACGCAGGGCTACGACGGCGCGCCGTTCGGCCTGCTCGTATCCACGAACGCGGTGGCGGGACCGTTCAACCTCGGCATGGTCTACGTGCGCTCGCGGATCAACGTGAACCCCGAAACCGCGGCGGTCACGGTCACGACCGATCCCGGACCCCACGGCGACATCTTCCCGACGCGGCTCAAAGGCCTGCCGGTACAGCTGAAACAGGTCAACGCGACGATCGACCGGCCGAACTTCCAGTTCAACGGCACGAACTGCGATCCGCTGTCGGTCGGCGGGACGCTGTTCGGCGCGGAAGGCGGCGCGGCGCAGGTGTCCTCGCCATTCCAGCTGAGCGGCTGCTCCGCGCTGCCGTTCGCGCCGAAGCTGATCGCCTCGACCAACGGTCACGGCAGCCGCGTGAACGGAACCAACTTCAACGTCAAGCTCGAATCGGCGGGCGTCGGGCAGGCGAACATCCACAAGGTCTTCCTCACGATCCCCGGCGAACTGCCGTCCCGCCTGCCGACCCTGCAGAAAGCGTGCGCCGAGGCCAAGTTCAACGCCGGGCCTCAGAACTGCTCCTCGGAATCGATCATCGGCCACGCGACCGTGCGCACGCCCGTGCTGCGCTCGGCGCTGACAGGCCCCGCCTACCTCGTCTCGCACGGCAACGCCGGCTTCCCCGACGTGGAGTTCGTGCTGCGGGGCGAAGGCATAACGCTCGTCCTCGACGGCAAGACGGACATCAAAAACGGCGTCACGTACTCGCGCTTCGAAACGGCCCCGGACGCGCCCTTCACGACGTTCGAAACCGAACTCCCGGCCGGGCCGCACTCGATCCTCGCTGCCTTCACGTCCGCCACCGCCTCGGACCCGTTCAACATCTGCTCGAGCAAGCTCGCAATGCCGACCGAAATCACGGCCCAGAACGGCACCGTGATCCGCGAGACGACGAAGATCAAAGCGCTCGGCTGTGGCGGCGTGGCCTCGTTCAAGGAAACCCGCGCCCAGAAGCTCCGCAAGGCTCTCAAGGCGTGCCGCAAGAAACACAACAAGAAGCAGCGGCTGGCCTGCGAAAAGCGCGCGCGCAAGCTCTACGGGCACAAGAGCGCCAAGAAGAAGCCCGCCGCGAAGAAGAAGTAGCGGCGCGTGGGGGCCGGAGGTTTACGGGCCTCGAGACGCGGGTACCGCGTGACTATAGGAGGGGGCTCCCTGGAGATGCACGGGAACGTCCGCGATCTGCGCGGCGGAGGCATCGCCGGCTGGGAGAGGATCTGCGAGGGAAAGGGATGAAGCGTTGATCAGAGAGACCAAGGTAGCGGCCGCGGTCGCGTTGGCCTGCGCCGCCCTGGGGACGATGGCGTTCGCATCGCTCGCCGCTGCTGCGCCGCCCGAAATCGGCCGCTGCGTGGCCCTCGAAAAGACGCTGGGCGAAGGCGACAAAAAACCGCACTACCACGGCGGCTACGGGAACAACTGCACGAAGCCGAACGCGAACCACCACGGCAAGTACGAATGGCTGCCCGGCCCCGGGCCCGCCAACCACTTCTTCGCGATCGCGGACGAACCGGAACCGGTGCTGGAAACGGTGGGCGGCGCGAAAATCGAATGCACGATCATGTCCTGGGAAGGTGAATACACCGGCGCGAAAAGCCTGACGATCAGCAAGTTCTTCCTCCAGGGCTGCACGTCGAACGGCAAAGGCTGCCAGCAGAACCCGGTCAAAGAAGGCGAAATCGAAGTCACGGGAATCGAAGGCGAACTGGGACCGCTGAAAGGCCCCAAGGGCCTCGAAGCAGCCTGGGTCCTGAAGAAGAGCGGCACCTGGCAGACGTTCACCTGCGGCACCACCGAAGGCCCGACGATCGAGCAGCTCGAAGGCTCGGTGATCGGCGTCGTCACCAAGGGCGAAGGCTTCGGCGACCTGAACAAGATGAGCCGCGAATCGTACATCAACTTCAAGCAGACACACGGCAAACAGGAACCCGAATCGTTCGAAGGGACGCCGCCTAACGTCCTCGAGACTCTCGCGATCAAACTCCCGGGCACCCAGACCGAAGAACAGACCGGGCTCTCGGCGTTGGTCGAAAGCGGCTCCGGACTGGGCAAACCGATCGAAGAAGAACAGAACAGGGAAAAGCTCGAGGTCAGGACCAAGCCCGAAGCCTGAGCTCCCGAAGGGACGGTCAGCAGCAAGGAGAGGGCGCCCATCCGGCGCCCTCTCCGCTTTCGCGCGACGGGCAGCTCCCAGCGCGTCCACCGCCAGGGGCGCTCAGACCGGCTCGTTCTGAACCGAGCGTGCGGTTGCGGGCCATCAGACCGGCTCGTTCTGAAGCGAGCGCCAGAGATAGCGGCAGGCGAGCGTGCGGTAGGGGCGCCACGGCTCGGCGATCATCTCCATCTCCGGCGGCTTCGGCAGCTCCGGCAGCTGGTAGACGCGTTCCATCGCTCGGCGGATGCCGAGGTCGCCGACAGGCAACACGTCGGGGCGGTCGAGTTGGAACATCAGGAACATGTGCGCCGACCATTCGCCGATGCCCTTGACAGCGATCAGCTCCGCGGTCACCTCCTCGTCATCGAGCTCGTCGAGCCGCTCGAGCTCGAGTTCGCCCGAGAGCACGTGTTCGGCGAGCGAGCGCAGGTAGCCGACCTTGGCATGTGACAGGCCCGCCGCCGTACGCAGCGCTTCGGGATCGTCGGCGAGGATCTCCGTGGGCGTCGGGGGACGATCGGGGAAGCGGGCGAGCAGGCGCCCGTAGATCGCTCGAGCGGCGCTCACCGATAGCTGCTGGCCGACGATCGCCCTCACCAGGGCGCCGTAGTGATCGGTGGAATCGGTTCCCGGCCGCCCCCGCCCGTCGCGGTGGTCTGCGAGCGGTCCGAGCGAGGCGATCAGGCCCGCCAGCACCGGGTCGGAGCGCTTCAGGTGGGCGAGCCCGCGCGGCCTAGACAGCGGGGAAGGCCTCCGCGCCGAGCGCTTCGCCGTCGAGCGCGATCAGGGCCCGCTCGAGCGACATCGAGATGCATGTGAAGCTCGGCGTGTCACGGACGGTGTAGGCCGAGGCCTCGGTCGTGCGCAGCCGCTGTACGAGGTCGAGGAACGTGCCGACGTCATCGGTGTCGAAGGCGACGACGAACTCCTGGTCGTCGAGCCCGAACGAGTACGTCGTGTGGTTGTCCACACCGGGATATTCGCGGCCCACCTCGATGTGACCCTGCATGATCCGCCAGCGCTCCTCGGCCGGGAGCGCATACCACTGGCGCGACTTCACGAACGGGTAGACGAACACGTACTTTCCGCGGAAGGCCCGCGGCATCGCGCGCTCGTCTTCGGAGTACTCGGAGCTCTTGCGCATCCCCAGGAAGGAGTGGGAGATCTCAGACCACTTCATCAGCCCACTCTGCGCGAGCACGACGTGGAACTCGTGTATCCGCTCGAGGTTCTCGGCCTCGGAGATCAGCAGCAGCTCCGCGTCGCCGCGTGTCCCGACGAGTGAGAAGGCCTGCAGCAGATGGCCGTCGGCGAAGTCCTCGCACGCCGCCAGGAACTCGCGCTTGTCGCGCTCACGCTGCTCGGGCTGCAGGCGCCGCCAGGCCGGATCGACCTTCAGGAACGTGTACTTCACGAAGTGCCTGCTGCTCACGCCGCCAGTATCGCAGCCGCCATGCGGCCGACTGCGTGTGCGGATATTCTGGGGCACGTGCGGATCGCGCTCGTCTCGCCGTACTCCTGGACCTATCCCGGCGGCGTCACACGCCACATCGAGGCACTCGCCGACGAGCTTCACACGGCCGGCCACGAGCCGCGCATCCTCGCCCCCTTCGACCCCGACGATGCGACCTCCAGGCGCCTGCACCGGGGCGCGCGCCCGCAGCGCCATCCCGCGCCCGAGGGCTTCGTGTCGCTGGGACGCACCGTCGGGCTTCCCGCCAACGGCGCCGTCTCGAATGTCGCGATCGGCCCGACCTCGGTCAACCGCCTGCGCCGCGAGTTGCGCGAGGGCGGCTACGACGTCGTCCACGTCCACGAGCCCGTCGCCCCCGTGATCAGCTGGGACGCGCTCTGCTCCGCGGGCGAGCTGCCGCTGCTCGGCACCTTCCACACCTACTCCGAGAACGCCATCACCAACGGCATCGCCGCGGTGCCGCTCGGGGCGCGACGCCGCATGAACCGCCTGCACGGCCGCATCGCCGTCTCCGAAGCCGCTGCCTGGACGGCCCGGCGCTTCTTCGGCGGCAACTACCGGATCATCCCCAACGGCGTTCACCTGCAGCCGGCGCCGGATCCCCGCTGTGTCGAGCAGCGCCGGCCGGGCGAGCTCCGCATCCTCTTCATCGGCCAAGCCGTCCAGCGCAAGGGCCTGCCGGTGCTGCTTGCGGCCTTCGAGGCACTGCGTGAGCAACTCCCCGCGACGCTGCGGCTGATCGGCCCGGGCGCCTCCGAGGTCGCCCACATGATCCTCGAGGACTCCGGCGTGAGCGCCTTGGGGAAGGTCTCCGAGGAGCACAAGCTGCGCGAGCTGCGCGAGGCCGACCTGCTGTGCGCGCCTTCGCTCAGCGGCGAGAGCTTCGGGATGGTGCTGACCGAGGCCTTCGCCGCGGCGACGCCCGTGGTCGCCTCGGACATTCCCGGCTACCGGGACGTGGTCCGCGACGGGCAGGACGGCGTGCTGAGCGCTCCCGGCGACGCGCTCGCACTGGCCGAGGCGCTGCGCACGATCGCGCTCGAGCCGGCGCTCCGCGAGCGGATGGCCGCGAGCGCCCGTGAGCGCGCCGAGCGCTTCGCCTGGCCGCACGTGGCAGCCGAAGCGGCGGACGCCTACGAACAGGCGATCGACACTGCAGCCCGGGCGAAGGCCGGCGCCGGGCGTCTGAGCCGTGGCGCACGCCGCTACGGCCTCGCGCCGTCCGACCTGCTGCCCCGCGTCCCCGCCCAGCGGCTGCCCAGCCTGCAGCCGGCCCGCCTGCTCGTGGCGCCGGCCGGCGGCGCCTCGCTCGCCTCGGCCCGGCGGCTCCGCGCGCTGCGACGGATCGCGGTGATCGGCAGCTCGGCATTGGGCATCGGGCTCGTCGGCCTGGCTCTCGAGCGCGTCGGCGTCGCTCGCGTCGCAGCCTCGCTGCTCGCCTCCAAGCCCGGCCTGCTCGCCGCCGGGCTGGCGCTGATGT
This sequence comes from Solirubrobacteraceae bacterium, assembly GCA_036394235.1. GTDB lineage: Bacteria > Actinomycetota > Thermoleophilia > Solirubrobacterales > Solirubrobacteraceae > Palsa-744. The sequence continues at coordinate 5,924 of DASWFM010000111.1, forward strand.
GCGCCGCGATGTTCGCTCGGGCGATCGCCTGGCACGCGATCCTCTCGGCGGCGCCGACCTGGCGGCGGGCGAAACGCCGGGATGCGATGCAGGGGACGTTCATCGGCGTGCTGATGTCCTCGACGCTGCCCGCCCGTCTCGGTGAGCCCTCGCGTGCGCTGATCCTCGCCAGGCGCCTGGGCCGGGCGCGGGAGACGCTTCCGGTGGTGCTCGGCACGATGGTCTCCCAGACGCTGCTGAACCTGATCGCGCTGAGCGTGCTCGGCGCCGTGACTCTGTCCCGGGTGAGCGTGCTCGACGGCCACGACCGTGGCCTCGTGCTGATCGCAGTGGCGCCGCTCGCGGCGCTGCTCGTCGCGCTTGCGGCGCCCGTGCTGATCCCGCCCTCGGCCGTATCGCGCTTCCGGCGCCTGCAGGCGGCGATGGTCGCCGCGCGGCGGTCGCTGCTGCGACTTCGCCAAGGGCTCGCTGTCTTCCGCCACCCGCGCGCCGCGGGCCGAGCGAGCGTCGCCCAGCTCGGCGCCTGGACGCTGCAGTGGCTTTCCTGCTGGCTGCTGCTGATGGCCCTCGGACTCGGCCACGCGGCGGGGGCGGGGGCCGCTGCCGCCGTGCTGTTCGCCGTCAACGTGACGGCCGTGATTCCCGCAACCCCAGCGAACGTCGGTGTCTTCCAGGCGGCCTGCGTGGCGGTGCTGGCGGGTGCCTACCAGGTCTCGACGCCCGAAGCGATCGCCTTCGGCATCGTGCTGCAGGCCGTCGAGGTGACGACCGCCTTGATCATGGGGCTGCCGGCGCTCCTGAACGAGGGCCTCTCCTGGCGCGAGGTGCGACTGCGCACGATGCACGCGACTCCTGTACGCCTACCCGCGCTGCCCAAGTCCCCGGGCGTGCGGGCCGGGGCGGCGCTCGACTGAGCAGATCCTCGTGAGCGAGGCGTGGGTCTACATCCTGCGCTGCGGCGACGGCTCGCTCTACACGGGCTGGAGCATCGACGTGCAGCGGCGCCTCGCCCTGCACCGTGCCGGCAAGGCCAGCCGTTACACCGCCTCGCGCCTGCCCGTGGAGCTGGTTCACGCTCGTGCGATGGCAGACCGCAGCGCGGCAATGCGCGAGGAGGCGAGGATCAAGCGCCTCGACCGCACGGCGAAGCTGGCGCTGATCGGGGAGGGCGCCACGATTACGGCATGATGGGGGGATGGCCACCCGACCCCCTGGGCGCAGCGTCAAGATCTCCGAGGACGAGCGGACCGGCTGGTCCTCCGACCGGCCGCGACGCGAGGGCGCGCCACAGCGCCCCGCGGACCTGACAGTCCACTGCAGCGTCCTGCGCCCCGCCGACCGCCTGCGCTACTCGCCCGGGAGCCTGCTGATCGTCTCCTGCGCCTCGCGGGCCGAGCTCGACGCCTTCATCGAGCGCCTGATCGAGGACCGCTCCGCCGTGCTGTCGCTGCGCAAGGTCAAGGCCCTGCTGGCCGGACGGGTCGCCGAGGAGGAGCTCGACGAGCGCGCCCGCGAGCTGCTGCTGGCGGCCGTTCAGAAGCGCCTGGAGGGTCGCCAGACGGTGGTGCTGGCGAGCGAGGGGTTCACTCCGGAGGAGCGCGAGCCGTTCCTGCGGGCGGCAGCGGCCGAACGCCGTCCCCGGCATCTGATCCTGATCGAGACGGCCCGCGAGCGCGTCGGCGAGGACGACCTCGCGCCGCTCAACGAGCTGCGCCGCGCACTCGACACCGGCGAGCTCGGCAACGAGGGCATCCAGACGGCCCTGCGCCTCGGCGGCGGCTCGGCGGCCGAGGTCAAGCGCATCCTCTTCCGCCCGCCTCCGCGCGAAGACGACTAGGCCGGCATCCGCGGGCCGAACGGCGCCCGCAGAAGCCGCTCAGGGTTCAGTTTCCCGGTACGAGCTTTCCCGTCGTACGAGATGACGTGCGGGTCCGTGCTCCAGCGACCGGACTAAGCTAAACTAAGTCATGGTGAGCACGACGTACAACATGCACGAAGCGAAGACCCATCTATCGAAGCTGGCCGAGCGAGCTGCGCAGGGTGAGGAGATCGTGATCGCTCGCAATGGCAGGCCGGTGGCGAGACTCGTGCCGATGCCCGAGCGCAAGCAGCGCAAGTTGGGCTTGGCTAAGGGGCAGATCTGGATCAGCGACGACTTCGACGCGCCGCTGCCGGCCGACATACAGGAGGCGTTCGAAGGGAAGCGCGACTGAAGCTTCTCCTCGACACCCACGTGTTGCTGTGGTCGTTGGAGGGAGAGTTGGCGGGAGACGGCGCCGAGCTCGTGCGCGAACGGGCGGAGAGTGTGTGGGTCAGCGCCGCCAGTGTCTGGGAGACGCGAATCAAGGCCTCCGTGGGCAAGCTCCAGCCGCCGGCCCGTTTGATCGACCTGGTCGACGAGAGCGGCTTCGAGCGCCTCTCGATCACGTTCGAGCATGCAGCCGAGGTGGGAACACTGCCGCTCCATCACCGTGACCCGTTTGATCGGATGCTCGTCGCTCAGGCTCGTCTGGAGGGCATGACCCTCGCGACTGCTGACGCGACGTTGGCGAGCTATGACGTGCCGTTGCTCGTCATGTCGCGGAGCTAGCCCGCTCAGGCTGACTCGCCCGCCATTGCGGGCTCGCCTTCGCTCTCCGGGGTGTCCTCGCCTTCGACGGCTCCCTCCGGCGGATCCTCGTCGGCCAGCTCGCCGAACAGCGAGGGGTCGCGGTTGGAGCCGCGGATCACGTCGTCGGGGCTGCCGTCGGGCAGCAGGCGGCCCTGGCGGGTGCCGAAGTAGATCGCCTGGGGGTGGTGGGCGATCATCGCCAGCGTCGACTGCTCGGGGTCCGGGGCGTAGCCGCTGGTGATGCTCATGCCGATCTGCTCGAGGTGGAGCAGCTGCTCGACCTTCAGGTGCTCGGCCTGCTCGGGCACCGCCGGGTAGCCCCACGAGTAACGCCGACCCTGCGTGGCCGGGATCTGGAGCATCTTGCGCACTTCGTAGTGCAGCCACTCGGCCAGCCCCTCGGCGGTCTGCACGCCGAGGCCGTGCACGAACAGCTGCTCGGCGAACTCGCCTTCGGCCTCCAGGCGGGCCATCAGCTCGGTGACCTCGCTGCCGACGGTCACGGCCTGCACCGGGATCACATCGAGCTCCTCGGGCGGCTGTCCGTCCTCGGTGGCCGGCCGGAAGAAGTCCGCCAGGCAGATGCGGTCGCCCTTCGGCTGGCGCGGGCAGACGAAGCGTGTCAGCTCGGTGGTGCGGTCGGAGGGGTCGAGCACCACGATGTCGTTGCCGAGCGCGTAGCAAGGGAAGAAGCCGAGCAGGGCGCGGGGGTGCAGGTAGTCCTGCTCGCGCCACATGCGCTCCAGGCGCGGCCGGAAGTCCTCGTCGAGGAGCTTCTGCCAGGCCTCGCCTTTGACGCCGCGACCACCCCAGTGGAGCTTGAACAGCACATGGGTGTCGAGGTGGCGATAGACCTCGTCCAGGTCGACGGGGATCTCCCGCACCCCCCAGAAGGGCGGCTCAGGGACCGGCGCGTCGGTGCGCGCCGCCGAGCGAACGGAGTCGTCGGCGAAGTTCAGCTGCTCCTCGGGCTTCTCGCCCTTCTCGCGGAACGCCCGCGCGCCCGCGCGCAGCTTCTCCTCGAGCGCGGTGCGGGCGTCGGCGTCGACCAGCTGGTCCATCACGGCCAGGCCCTCGAAGGCGTCCTTGCAGTAGAAGACGCCCGGCTCGTAGATCTCGTCGGAGTCCTTGCCGCCCGGGTACAGCGTCCGGTAGCTGAAGGCACGGTTGATCGCGGCGCCTCCGATCAGCACCGGGAAGGAGAGCCCTTTGGAGTGGAGCTCCTGGATGCAGGCCGGCATCTGCTTGGAGGTCGAGACGAGCAGCGCCGAGAGGCCGATCGCCGTCGCGTCGTGCTCCTGGGCGGCGTCGAGGATCGTCTGGATCGGAACCTGCTTGCCGAGGTCGACGACGGTATAGCCGTTGTTGGTGAGGATCGTGTTGACGAGCGACTTGCCGATGTCGTGCACGTCGCCGAACACCGTCGCCAACACGACCGTACCCTTGGTGTAGCCCTCGAGCTTGTCGAGGTATTTCTCGAGCTGGGCAACCGCCTTCTTCATCACCTCGGCCGACTGCAGCACGAACGGCAGGATCAGTTCCCCGGCGCCGAACTTGTCGCCGACCTCTTTCATCGCCGGCAGCAGCACCTCGTTGAGGGTCGGCACCGCGCCGATCTTCTCGACGCTGCGGTCGATCTGGTCCTCGACGCCGTCCTTGCGCCGGCGCAGGATGTGGAAGTGCAGGGCCTCCTCGGGCTCCATCCCCTCGGTCGGGTCGGCCGCTCCCGCCGGGCCCTCCTCCTCGCCCTTCGACTCGAAGTGCCCGATGAACTTCTCGAGCGCGTCCTCACGCCGGTTGAAGACCAGGTCGTCGGCGAGCTCGCGCTCGTTGTCGGGAATCTCCGAGTAGGGGGTGATGTGGTTCGGGTTGACCATCGCCAGGTCGAGGCCTGCGTCGACGCAGTGGTGCAGAAACACCGAGTTGAGCACCGCGCGCGCCGTCGGCGAGACGCCGAAGGAGACGTTGGAGACGCCGAGCGAGGTCTTGACGTGAGGGATCTCGGCCTTGATCGCTTTGATGCCCGCGATCGTCTCGACCGCAGACGGCCGCCACTCCTCGTCGCCGGTCGTCAGCGTGAACGTCAGGCAGTCGAAGATCAACAGCTCCGGGTCGAGGCCGTGCTCGGAGCAGCACAGGTCGCGGATCCGCTCGGCGATCTCGACCTTGCGCTCGGCCGTCTTCGCCATGCCCACCTCGTCGATCGTCAGTGCGATCAGCGCGGCGCCGTGTTCGAGCGCCATCGGCACGACGCGGTCGAGCTTGTCGCGCCCCGCCTCGAGGTTCACGGAGTTGACGATCGCCCGGCCGGGAATCTGCTCGAGGGCGCGCTGGATCACCTCGGGCTCGGTCGAGTCGATCTGGATCGGCGCGGGCTGGGTGAGCGAGACCTTCTTGGCGAGGATCCGCATCTGCTCGTCCTCGTCGCTGCGCTCGGTCAGGGCGACGCAGAGGTCGAGCACGTGGGCGCCGCCCGTGACCTGATCCTCGGCGATCTGCACGAGCCCGTCGTAATCGTCGGCCAGCAGCAGCTCCTTGGCCTTGCGCGAGCCCTGCGAGTTGACACGCTCGCCGACCATCGTCGGGCGCGGCTCCTGCACCAAGGGCGTGGCGGCGATCATCGAGGACAGATGAGCGGGACGGGGCGCGGGGCGGGGGGCGACCGCGCGGCCCGCGACGCGCTCGGCGATCGCGGCGATGTGGGCCGGTGTGGTGCCGCAGCAGCCGCCGACGACGCCGACGCCGTAGCGCTCGATGAACTCGGTCAGCGCCTCGGCCAGCGGCTCGGGCTGCTCGGGGAAGATCGTCTCGCCGTCGGGACCCTGCAACGGCAGGCCGGCGTTGGGGATGCATGCGACCGGCACCGGGCAGAACTCGCCGAGGAAGCGGATCGCGTCGCGCATGTCCTCGGGCCCGGTCGAGCAGTTCAGGCCGATCACGTCGACCTTCAGCGCGCTCAGCGTCGTCAGGAGCGAGGAGATGTCCGTGCCGAGCAGCATCTTGCCGCCGTTGGGAAGCAGCGACACCGAGGTGTGGATCGGCAGCGTGCGACCGCTGCTCTTGAAAGCCTGGCGGGCCCCGAACACCGCGGCCTTGACCTCGAGGATGTCCTGGGCGGTCTCGATGATGATCAGGTCGGCGCCGCCGTCGATCAGTCCCTCGGCCTGCTCGGCGAAGACCTCCACGAGGTCGCGGAACTGGATCTGGCCGAGCGAGGGATCCTCGGAGGCCGGCAGGAACCCCGTCGGGCCGATCGAGCCGGCGACGTAGCGGCTCTCGCCGGCCGCCTTGCGCGCGATTTCCGCGGCCTTCGTGTTGATCTCGATCGTGTAATCGCCGAGGCCCCACTCCTCGAGCTTCAGCCGCGAGCCCTGGAAGGTGTCGGTCTCGAGGACTTCGGCGCCGGCCTCGAGCATCGAGGAGTGGACGCCCTCGATCACATCGGGCCGGTTGAGGACCAGAGCCTCGTGGCACTTGCCCTGCAG
>DASWFM010000112.1:0-7390 GCA_036394235.1 Solirubrobacteraceae bacterium
CCGCGAGAGAAGGCTTCGCCGGCGAGCAGCTGCAGCCGGCCATCGACCGCCTCGCGGCCGCCGACGCGATCATCGCCGCCACCCCCGTCTACAAGGCCGGGATCAGCGGCTTGTTCAAGTCGTTCGTCGATGTCCTCGACGACGACCTGATCGTCGCCAAGCCCGTGCTGCTCGCGGCGACGGGCGGCACTCCGCGCCACGCCCTGGTCATCGACGACCAGACGCGGCCGCTGTTCGCCTACCTGCGTGCGCTCTCCCTCCCGACCTCGGTGTACGCCGCGCCCGAGGACTGGGGCACGACCGAGCTCGGCACTCGCATCGAGCGCGCCGCCAGCGAGCTTGCGGTCACGGTGCGAGCCGGCGTCGCGCAGCACGTCACCGACGACGCATGGTCCAGCTACCAGCATCAGTTCGCCGGAAACGCCACCCGTGCCGACCGCACCGCAGCCGACGTCGACTTCGACTCCCCACTGATGCGCCTCGCCGCCGGAGATCGCCAGACGCCGCCGTAAGCCCTAGATCGTCCCGGATCTTGCGCGAGCTTCTCCATAGGGCTGTACGCGCGAATTTGAGGAGCGAGCGAGAGCGGGCCGCGCATCCACGCGGCGGCCCGCCCCTCGGAGCTATATCCGCCACGCGCGGCAGATAGCGCCCGGTCGACCTAATGGCCCGCCAGCGCGTGCTGTTCGTGCTGGTAGCAGGCCACGTCGTAGCGCGAGTTTTCGCTGTAGTGCGCCCCGCCGTTGCCACCTTCGGGACTGCTTTCTCCCGGCTCGTTGAAGGGCGAGCCCGGAGATTCCTGAGCATGGCCAGGCGTGAACGGGTTCAGGCCACCTTTGTTCGGATTTATTTCCTGGCAGGAAAATTCCGGTTTCCCGGTCGTTTCTCCGGGGTGTGGATTGTTCGCGAGCGCCCCCGGCGTCGCGATCGCGGCGAACGAGCCGCACAGGATGAGCAGAGCGATGACCTTGCGCATTCTTCCTCCTTGAGCTTTGAGCAGGCTGAGGCGTGCATATCCCGTGCGGAGACTCCGCTCCGCCGCAAACCTTCCCGAGCTCGCAGATTCGGTACCGCCCCCCCGCTTCGCGGTTCGGCCGGCCCTTCTCGGCCATTACCGGCCGCCCGTTAGTACAAGCGGATGCTCACACGGTTTCCGGTTTTTCGAGCGCCCAGATGCCGTAGATCACCCACAAGCAGACCGCAAAGACACCGAGTGACCACCAGGGGTGCGATCCGCCGACGTTGGCGAGTGCCTCGATCGCGCCCAGGGTGGCCGCGCCGATGCCGATCACTCGGCCATACACGTTGCCGGCGAAGAGCGAGAGCGCCGCGGTGAACTGTATGACGCCGAGGATGATCGTGATCCATCCCCACGTGTGAAGACCACCGAATACGTACCGATCCGAGTTGACGTAGAAACTCGAATTGGCTACGGCGGCGATGCCGTAGAAGACGTTCAGGGTGCCCACGATCAGCAGCAGGATTCCGACGAACCAGGCCCTTCCCAGACCTCTGAGGGCGCCTGCTCCTTCGGCCCTCGGTTGATCGCGTCGTGAAGCGCCTACTTGGTCTCCTTCTAGAGTGCTCATCGAAGCTCCTTTTCGCAGTGAATGTGCTGATTCGTCGGCGCCGCCCGCGCCGGCGTCGACTCATCGGTGGTGCGTCCGATGACGCCAGGGAACGCGGTGCCGGGCGTGTACTCGTTCAATGCCATCGTCTATCTCCTCCGCACGGGCCGTACCAACGGCCCAATGCAACCCGAGGTCCGGACGCCGCGCATCAGCCCAAACGGGTGATCCGCTTCGGTGGGCGCCCCTACGCCGGCCCCTTCGACGCTAGAGCTCCCGTCGTCGCCGATCACCGAAATCTCCGGGTGGCCGGGGATCGAGAGGTCGGAGTTGACCTTGATCCGGCCGCGGCGGTCGGTCACGGCTCCGCTGGCCTGGGCGACCTGGTCTGTGAACGCAACCGCATGGACCCCGGCAGCCCAGATCAGGTATTCGATCAGCCGGCGGGATCCTCGACGCGCGGACTAGCCCCCGAACGGGTCAGGCGGCTCCCCCGCCTGTTTAGAGCGGGCCCGAAGCCAGCGCAGGACCCACTCCCCAGGTCCGCGATGCCACTTCTGCTGCACCCATCCCAGAGCGCCAACGACCAGCCCAACACCGAGCGCGATGAGGAACAGGACTTCGATGACCGGCGAGCCGCAGGACCCTCCGTTTGTGCACCGGGGTGAGATGTAGGCGAGGCTGTGGAGCATCGTCCAGCCGTGTATCGACGTGGCGATACAGCGTCTTGAGAACCGTCTCCCCGTCTAGACCGGCCCTCCGCGAGGGCAGCCGCTGCGCGTGTGCCGGTTCGACCCTTAAGTGCCTCAGGCGCTGCGGATCAGCTTCTTGTTGACGAACTCATCGGCACCGTAGCGTCCGAGCTCGCGCCCGAAGCCCGATCGCTTGAAGCCTCCGAAGGGCAGCTCCGGGCTGTCCGCTCCGACCAGGTTGACGTAGACCATCCCGGCTTCGATCTGATCGGCGACGCGCCGGGCCTGCTGCGGATCGGTGGTCATCACGTAGGAGCCGAGCCCGAACGGTGTGTCGTTCGCCAGCTCGATGGCCTCCTGCTCGGAGGCCACCTTGTAGACCTGCGCGACCGGACCGAAGAACTCTTCCTGCGAGGCCTCGTCGCCCGGCTTGATGCCGGTCAGGATCGTGGCCTCGAAGAAGTTGCCCTCGCGGTTGCCGCCGGTCACGATCTCGGCGCCGTTCGCGACGGCGCGCTGAACCTGGTCCTCGAGCCGGTCGGCGGCGGCCGCGGAGGAGAGCGGGCCGAGGGCCGTGTCCGGCGAGGTCGGGTCGCCCGTCGTCGCGGCGCTCAGCCGCTCCTCGAGCTTCTCCAGGAACTCGTCGTAGAGGCCCTCGATGACGATGAAACGCTTCGCCGCGTTGCAGGCCTGCCCGGTGTTCTCGAGCCGTGCTTCGGCGGCCTTCTCGGCAGCCGCTGCGACGTCGTCGGTGGCGAGCAGGATGAACGGGTCGGAGCCCCCGAGCTCCAGCACGACCTTCTTCAGGTTCCGCCCGGCGATCTCGGCGACGGCGGCGCCCGCCCGCTCGGAGCCCGTCACGGAGACTCCACGGACGCGCGGGTCGGCGATCACCCACTCGATCTGCTCGTTGCTCGCGAAGATGTTCGTGTAGCAGCCCTCCGGGAAGCCGGCGTCGTTGAAGATCGCGGCGATCGCCTCGGCGGATTCCGGGCACTGCGGCGCGTGCTTGAGCAGGACCGTGTTGCCGATCACATGGTTGGGGCCCGCGAAGCGGGCCACTTGGTAGTAGGGGTAGTTCCACGGCATGATCCCGAGCAGCACCCCGTACGGGCTGCGCCGGACGATCGCGGTGCCTTCGCCGCCGAGCAGCTCGATCGGCTCATCGGCCATCAGGCGCTCCGCGCTCTCTGCGTAGAAGCCGTAGATCGCGCCGGCGAAGTCGACCTCCATCAGGGCCTGCTCGATCGGCTTGCCCATCTCGCGGACGATGATCTCGGCAAGCGGCCGGCGCCGCTCGGAGTGCAGCCTCCCCACCGCGCCGACGAGCGCGGCGCGCTCGGCGACACTCGAGCTCTCGCTCCAGGAGCGGTAGGCGGCATCGGTCTGCTCGATCGCGCGTCTGAGGTCGGCGTCGGAGATCTCCGCGAACTCGCTGGTGGTCTCGTTGGTGGCGGGGTTCGTAACCGAATAGGTGCTCATTGGTTCCTCCGGTCGCCCTGGGGGACGGGTTTGCTGACAGCATGGATTGGCTCCGCTGGGACTTCGATCAGGCGCTTCAGCACCTTGCCGGTGGAGCCCGTCGGCAGAGCCTCGACGGTCCAGATCCGGCGCGGGTACTTGAAGGCGGCGAGGCGCTCCCGCGCATGTAGCCGGAGATCCTCAACCGTGCAGTCTGCCCCCTCCCGCAGGCGCACAGCCGCCGCGACCTCCTCCCCGAGCGTCGCGTCGGGAATGCCGAGGACCGCCGCTTCGGCGACGTCCGGATGCTCGAGCAGCACCTCCTCGACCTCTCGCGGATACACGTTGTAGCCGCCCCGGATGATGAGGTCCTTCTTGCGCCCGGAGATGTACAGGTAGCCGTCCACGTCCACGTAGCCGAGGTCGCCCGTGCGGAACCATCCGTCCTCCGTGATCGCCCGCGCGGTCTCGTGTGGGCGGCCCCAGTAGCCCTTCATGACGTTGTGGCCGCGGACGAGGATCTCGCCGACCTGACCGGGATCGAGCTCGGCGCCGTCGTCGGCGACCGCCTTCGCCTCGACCCCGGGGATCGCCGGTCCGACCGATCCGGGCCGGCGCGCGGTGCCCGGAGGGTTGAGAGTGACCAGCGGCGAGGTCTCCGAGAGTCCGTAGCCCTCTCGGATCTCACAGCCGAACGTCGCTTCGAAGGCGCCCATCAGCTCGTGCGCCATTGCCGCGCCGCCCGACACGCACAGCTGCAGCGAGATGGTGTCGGTCCGCTTCTGCACCTCCAGCATCTTTGCGAACATCGTCGGCACGCCCGCGAAGAACGTGATCTGGTGCTCGTCGATGGTCGCCAGTGCCCGGCCCGCGTCGAAGCTTGCGAGCAGCGATACTGAGCCTCCCGCCCGCAGCGTCGCGTTGAGCAGCCAGCTCTGGCCGAACGAGTGCGACAGGGGCAGCGCACCGAGCGCAACCGTCGTGGCGGAGATGCCGGCGGCCTCGACGATCGCGTCGGCATTGCGGAGGAGGTTGCGGTGCGTGAGCCGGGCGCCCTTCGGCCGGCCGGTGGTTCCGGAGGTGTAGATGATCACGGCAGTGTCCTCGCCCCCCCGCGGCACGACTTCGACGTCCAGGCGCTCGCCCGGGCCGAGTGGTCGGAGGGACTTGGTGCCGACCTCGAGGACCTGGGCGGAGGGCTTCAGCTCGGGGAGCCCCGGGCCGTGCGCGTGCGGGCCGAGGAGCGCCAGCCTTGCACCGGCGTCGTTCAGGCAGAACCGCGCTTCGGGGGCGCTGAGCAGCGGCGAGATCGGCACGGCGACCGCGCCGGCTGCCAACACCGCGTAGTAGAGAACCGCGAACTGCGGGACGTTGGGCACGATCAGTCCCACGCGGTCGCCCGGCGCCACGCCGTGCGCGGCGAGCAGCGCGGACGCGGCGAGGATGGCCGCGTCGAGTTCGCCGTGCGTGATCACCTCGGTGCCGGATCGCAGCGCCGGCGCGTCCGGGTCTCGCCGCTCGGCGTGCAGCAGGGCTCGCGCGATGTTCTCGTCCGGCGCGAACATCGTTCCTCGTCCCTCCGGGCTAGGTGGAGCCGGGGTGCTCGACATCGGCGGGACGGCGGGGGCGCTCGGCGCGGTAGCTCATCCGGTCATCAGCCATCCGCCGTCGACCTCCAGGACCTGGCCCGTCGTGTAGCCACCGCCGCCCGAGGCGAGGAACAGCACGGCTTCGGCGATCTCCTCGGGCTGGCCGAAGCGCGCGAGCGGCGTCATCTCACGCGCCTGCTCGAGATGCTCTGCCGGGATGCCCCAGTCGGCATCCCAGTTGGCGGCGATCGCTCCGGGCGCGATCGCGTTGACGCGGATCTCCGGAGCGCAATCGCGGGCGAGCGAGGCCGTGAGCCCGCGAACGGCGCCCTTCGCGGTGCAGTAACCGACCGCCACCGAGTTCACGAGGTTGTCTTTGTCGACGCCGTTGCCGTAGGAGCCGGAGAAGTTGACGATCGCGCCCTGGCCCGCCGCGCGCATGTGCGGGATGACGGCTTTGCACATGCGCACGGTGCCGAGCACGTCGACCTCGATCAGAGCGCGCAGATCGTCCGCGGCGAGCGCGTCGAAGCGTACGGCGTCGCGCGCGTCGATCCGGCCTGCGGTGTTGACGAGCACGTCGATCGAGCCGAAGCGCTCCAGGGCATTCCCCACGAAGGCGAGCACCGATGCGTCGTCGGTGACGTCGAGGTGGGCGGCGTGAGCCGCTCCGCCGGCGGCGGTGATCGCCTCGACGCCGGCTTCGGCGGCAGCGCCAGATGAGCGGTAGCCGAGCAGCACCTTCGCGCCCTCACGGCCCAGGGCCAGGGCGGTCGCACCGCCGAGGACTCCGCCGGCGCCGGTGACGAGCGCCACGCGGCCCGTGAACCGCTTCCCCTCGTTGCCTTGACTCTCCACCACCGCTCGGGACCATACCACAGCGAATAGACACTTTGTCCAACCGCGTCGTATGATTCGGGGATGGCTGCCGAGAGCCGCAGGGAGCTGCTCGCCCGCATGATGCGGGACGCGGCCCGGGCGACGAGCCCGCTCGTGGAACAGCGAGCGAGCCGGATTCGCAGGGCCTTTGGCGAGGAGCAGGCCGGCGGGTCCGCGGCGCGCGCGGCGGCGGCCGGGCGCGCGGTCTCGCCTCGGGAGGTCACGGAGCTCGTTCGCGAGCTGGGGCTTGGCCGCCACGAGGCCGCTGTCGAGGCTGCGCTGCGCTTCAGTCTCGCCCTGACGATCGCAGGCCGTGCTCCGGGCTCGAGCCGCGGGGACGCGACGGAACTGCTGACGCTCTCACTGGAGGAGCCGCTGCTGGAAGGCTCGGCGCTCTCGGCGCATCGCGGCAGCCTGCGGCTGGGGCGCGACGATCGCGGGAGCTGGAGCCTGCGCCACGACCCGGCCGCCGCGGGCGCGCATGCCGCGCACCCGCTGCGCGGCGGCCGGGGAATCGAGCTGGCTGCCTCGCGCGAGCTCTTGCTGCCACGCGAGTGGTCGGATGAGGTACAGGCGCTCGGCCTCGACGACGACGGCCTCGAGGCGTGGGGCCGGCTGAGGTCCCGCCTGGCCGCTCTGCAGGGCCGCGAGCTCTACGCCGAGCTCGACGGGGTGGTCTCACACCGCTGGCTGGGGCTGCCCGACGATCGCTCGGGAAGCATGCCGCTCGAGTGCGAGCTGCGCGCCGGCGGGCTCTTCGAGCAGGGCACCCCGCCGCTGGCGCACCCGCAGGCCGCTCAGCTGTCGCCCCGCAGCGCGCGCTGGCGCCTGCTCCTGCAGCTCAGCCCGGACGAGACGCTCGGTTGGAGCTTCGGCGAGTCCGGCGAGCGGCTGTTCGTGTGGATGCGCGAGGACGACATGGCGCACGGCCGCCTCGATCGCTCTGCGGCGATCCTGCGCTGAGCGACACCGCCGCTCAGCGATCGATCCTCGCGGGCATACGGTCCGCGTCCTCGCCGAGCAGCGCGCCGCGCACGAGCCGCATGGCGGCGTCGCGGTCCACGTCGGCGAGCAGGCCGGCCGCCGCGAGGACGTAATGGCGGTCGATCGCGATCGCCGGGTTGCGCGGAGACAGCGTCCTGTCCTCCAAGCGACCGAGCGCGTCACGAAGGACCTGCTCGCCGGCCGCGGAGCGCACCAG
>DASWFM010000113.1:0-5703 GCA_036394235.1 Solirubrobacteraceae bacterium
CGTGAAGGGCCGCGAGCCGGCGCCCCCCGCCAGTGACTGCAGCGCCGGCGTTTCGACCTCGACGAAGTCGCGCTCGGCGAGCCACTCGCGGATCGCGAGGATGATCTTGTTGCGGGTGATGAACAGCTCGCGAGTGTCTTCGTTCGCGAGCAGGTCGAGCTCCCGGTAGCGGAAGCGCGTGCCGGTGTCGCCGAGGCCGTGGTGCTTGTCAGGCGGGGGGCGCAGCGACTTCGTGAGCAGCGTCACCTCCTCCGCCTCGACTGCGAGCTGTCCGCGTTGCGTCACGTAGACGTGCCCCTCGACGGAGACGATGTCGCCGATGTCGAGGTTGAGCACGCGGTCGTAGGCCTCCTGGCCGAGTGAGTCGACCCGCAACACGACCTGGACCTGACCCGACAGGTCGCGGAGGTCGAGGAAGGCCGTCTTGCCGTGTCCGCGCCGCGAGATCAGCCGCCCCGCGATCACATAGTGCAGCTCGGGATGGGGGCCGTGCTCGAGCCCGCCGGCCTCATGTGCCTCGGCGATCTCGGCGATCCGCGTGCGGGTGTTCCAGAGCGTGACGGGCGGGTAAGGGTCGACGCCTTCGGCGCGGAGCCGCTCCATCTTCGCGCGCCGTTCATCGAATTCGACGACGGCGGCGGCGTCGCCGTCAGAGGACACATCCGCGGCGGGCTGCGAGGCGGACTCCTCCTCCGATTGCTCCTCTGCGGGCTGCTGCGGTTGCTGGCGCTCAGATGTCGACATCTCGAAAGGACGATCCTTTAGTAGGCAGGTTCTTGTCAAGCGGCCTCACGCCCGGAAACGCGCGCGGGCCACCGAACCGGTGAGGTCCGGCGGGCGGAGACGGGCATGTCGCATGCGGCGTGTGGCTGGTCAGGCCATCGGCAGCGACATGCCCACGGGTTTGCGGCTCTCCTCCGGCGGGGCGGCGGGGGCGCCGACCTCGACGAGGGGCAGCGTGGGCAGCTGCACGGGTGCGATCGCGACCAGCCCGCGGGCCGCGTGGCGGATCGCCTGCGCGGCGGGGTCGTCGGGATCCTCGATCGTGAGGGGCGTGCCGGCGTCGGCCTGGGTGCGCAGCGGCATGGTCAGCGGGACGCGGCCGAGCAGCGGCACGTCGAGCTCCTCGGCGAGCTCCTCGCCGCCGCCCTCGCCGAAGATCGCGAAGCGCTCTCCCGAGGGCGTAGTGAAGCCGGCCATGTTCTCGACCACCCCGCAGATCTCCAGTGACACCTTGTCGGCCATCTGCGCCGCGCGGCGAGCGACCTTCTGAGCGGTCTGCTGAGGGGTGGTGACGATCAGGAACTGCGCCTGGGGCAGCAGCTGGGCGAGCGTCATCGAGACATCGCCCGTGCCGGGCGGGAGATCGACGAGCAGATAGTCCAGGGCGCCCCATTCGACGTCCTGGAGGAACTGGGTGAGGGCCTTGTGGAGCATCGGCCCGCGCCACACGACGGCGGCGTCCTCCTCCACGAAGAAGCCGATCGACATGATCTTCACGCCATAGGATTCGAGCGGGATGATCTTGCGTTGCGGCGAGACCGCCGGCCGGGTCGAACCGAGCCCGTACATGCGCGGGATCGAGTAGCCCCAGACATCGGCGTCGAGCACACCCACGCGCTTGCCCTCGCTGGCCAGCGCCGCCGCCAGGTTGGCGGTCAGGGTCGACTTGCCGACGCCGCCCTTGCCCGAGCCGATGCAGATCACGTTGGCGACCTGCGCGAGCGCGCCCTCGGGAAGCGGCCCGGAGCGGCCGAGCTTTTGCTGCAGGGCCGACTTCTGCTCGTCGCTGAGGACGTCGAAGAAGACGTTGACGCGGGTGACGCCCTCCAGCTTCGCGACCGCGTCGGCCACGGCTGTCTGGAAGTGGCCCTTGATCGGACAGCCCGGCGTCGTCAGCGAGACGGTCACGTCCACGACCCCGTTCGGGCTCGCCTCGATCGAGCGCACCATGTCCAGCTCGACGATCGAGCGGTGCAGCTCCGGGTCGATCACGACCTCTAGCGACTTGAGTATCTCGTCCTTGCCGACCACTGCAGCGCATTGTGGCAAACCTGCGCCGGCCGTCCGGGGCGGGTCGCGACCGGACCGCGGACGGGTTACACCCGCAACGCTGCTGCCCACGCCAAGGGGCTAGGCTGGTTGGTGCGCTGCAAGGGGGTGCAAAGGTGCCGCGTCCCCGCGTCTTCGGCCGTGGGTGTGGCGTTTAAAAAAGGGGGATTGTGATGGCCAGCAGCGCAGTTGAGCCGGTATCCGTCGGCGAGGGCGTCGTGGCGCCCGATCAGATCATGCAGCTTGGGCTCGGATTCTGGGGGTCGAAGACCCTCCTGAGCGCAATCGAGTTGGGCGTCTTCAGAGAGCTGGCGAGCGGACCGGCCAGCGAGGAGCAGCTCCGCAACCGCCTCGGTTTGCACGAGCGCGGCTGCCGTGACTTCCTCGACGCCCTCGTCGCGCTAGGGATGCTCGAACGGGGCGAGGACGGCTACGCCAACACTCCCGCGACCGATCTCTTCCTGGACAGCGCGAAGCCGACATACCTGGGCGGAATGCTCGAGATGGCGAACGCGCGGCTGTACGGCTTCTGGGGGTCGCTGACCGAGGCGCTTCGCACCGGCGAGCTCCAGAACGAGGCGAAGGGCGGGGGCGAGGACCTGTTCGAGGCCCTTTATCGCGACCCTGCCCGCTTGCGCGGGTTCCTCTCGGCGATGAGCGCGATCAGCACCGGCGCGGCGCTCGCGATCGCCAACAAGTTCCCGTGGGAGCGCTACCAGACGGTCTGCGACGTCGGCGCAGCTCAGGGCGCCGTGCCCGTGCACCTGACCCTGGCGCATCCCCACCTCACGGGCATCGGCTTCGATCTGCCTGCGGTGCAGCCGATCTTCGAGGAGTTCGTCGCCGGCTTCGGCCTGCAGGAACGGGTGAGCTTCTCGCCCGGCGACTTCTTCGCCGATCCACTCCCCGAGGCGGATGTGATCGTGATGGGGCACATCCTCCACGACTGGGGGATGGCCGACAAGCAGACGCTGCTGCGGCGCGCCTACGAGGCGTTGCCCGACGGTGGCGCGCTGATCGTGTACGAGGCGATCATCGACGACGAGCGCCAGGAGAACGCCTTCGGGCTGCTGATGAGCCTGAACATGCTGATCGAGACTCGAGAGGGCTTCGACTACACAGGCGCCGACTGCCGTGGCTGGATGGGCGAGGCCGGCTTCCGCGAGAGCTACGTCGAGCACCTCGTCGGTCCCGACTCGATGGTCGTGGGGATCAAGTAAGGCTCCGCTTCCCGTGTAAGGGTCGGCGCTTCGCGAGCGACCCTTACACGGGAAGCTCCGCCTACCCCGGGCTTCCGTCGGGACGGGCGCGTCGTTAAAAAATGACCCCCGGGCAGTGGGGGCCGCCCGGGGGTCGAGGGAGGAGAGGGTGCTACTACTGCCGGCGGGATATGAGGCCGGCAGACTCTCCCGCTGCGGTCCCTCTCCGGACCGGGCGGGGTAAGCGGGTTGCCTAGACCAGGCTCAGGATGCGCTCCTGCACCTGGGTGGCCAACTCCGGCACGCGGTTCGTGATCTCGCTGCCGTTCTTGGCGATCGCCTCGCGGCGCTTGTCGAGGTCGCTGACCGTCTCGTTGAGCGAGCGCTCGACGTTCTTGCGGCGCTGACGCAGTTCGCGCTCGACGCGGACGCGGGTTTTGCGAACCTCGCGCTCGAGCCGTTTGCGGGCCGTGAGGCCGCGACGCTCGAACTTGCGCAGCTGCGCCTGAGCCTTGCTCGGCGTGGAGTAGTTGGCGAGCGTGTCGCTGACCGACGAGACAACTTTGTCGCGGGCGATCAGCGCGGCGCCGACGGGAATCAGCACAGCGCGCTCGGCGTAATCGCCGACGACGCCGGCCGTCTGCGAGGCGGCGTTCTCAGCGGAGCGTGCAGCTGCCTCCGACTGGTGGACCGCACGGGTGCGTGCTGCCTTCGCCTGTGTGGCTTTGGCTTTGCTGGCGCTCGTCCGGCGCGTAGCGGCTTTGGCCGTTTTGCGCACGGTCGTTTTACGAGCGGCTTTGGCTTTTGGTTTCGAAGTCGTGGTTGTGGCCATATCTGGTCCGATCTCCTATTCCTCCTCGCCGGGTGCGAGGTGACGGGTGTTTGGCTTCCGTTCGCCTCTACCCGTTTTGGCGGACGAACACCTGTTTGTAACCCGTTCGAGAAAGATCGTTACAGCCACATCCTACCATCCCGTGAACAGCCTGTAATCACGGGCCATTCGAGGTCCGAGCTTGTAACACATGGAACGTGCGTTCGATCGGGCCATTCGAGGTGCGAGCTTGTAACACATGGAACGTGCGTTCGATCGGTGCTGCTGGGGGATCAGGCCGCGAGGGCCCCGATCCGGGCGGTCCAGAGGCCCGGCTGTTCGAGCTCCTCGGCCGTCGGCAGGGCCTCTGCGGAGACCCACACGCGAGCCAGCAGCTCGGGGCCGCCCTCTGCCACGACCGCATCGCAGAAGCGTCGTCCAGTCTCGTACTGGCGCATCTTCAGCTCGAGTCCCAGGAGCTTCTCGAGCACCCGCCAAGGCAGCCCTTTCTGCGTCCGCCGGCGCGTCATCGCCGCGCGCAGGCGCGGCAGAGACGGCAGCACCTCGGCGCCGACAGCATCCATCGTGTGCTCCGCATGGCCCTCGATCAGGGACATCGCCGACTGCATCCGCTCGACCAGCCGCCAGCGGTCCTCCCCCAGCGTCAGCCTCAGCAGCTGGCCGCTGCGTGCCCGCTCCACCATCTCGCGCAGCTCCGTCACATCAGGCAGCTTCGGCACCCGCGGCCATTGCCCGCGGGGCTCCTTCGAGCCGTTTGTGTCCTCGGCGCCGCCCAGCGAGACCTGCAACCCCTCGAGCAGCTCCCGCAGCATCGCGCCGATGTGATCGCGCAGCCACGGTGCGCCGGTGAACTGCACGGCGTGGGTGATCTCGTGGATCGTCACCCATACGACCAGCTCCTCGCGATCGACCGCGAGGCTGGCCGCCGCCTGGGCCAGGTTTGGCGCCAGCAGCAGCAGGCGAGGCGGCACGGTCGCATCGAGCAGCGCGAGGTCGTATTGACCGAGCACGCGCTGGGAGAGCATCCCCGTCAACGCTCCCACCTGCGCCCCCACCATCAGACCCGAGACCGAAGCGAGCGGAGCGCCCAGCGGCCCGCGCTGCTCGCCGAGCCGCTCGCTCAGCGGCGAGATCAAAGGACGCATCGTCTCGAGGTTGGCGGCGATCCACGACGCGCGGTCGACCATCTCCAGCGCCGGCAACTCGCCCTTCAGCGGCAATCCGCTGTAGACGCTCACCCGGCTCGCGAAATCCCTCGCGAGCGGCTCGACAGCATCGACGCGGAGACCCCCGTATGGCGGGGACCCGGCGATCAGCTCGCCGATCCTCTGAGCCGTGCCCCAATCGATTCCGTCCATCATCAGAGCGTAGCCGTGCGCTGCAGCCGCCCCCGCGTATCCTTGGAACGTGTCCGCCTCGAGAATCGCCGCACCGCCGTCCGCAGGCTCGACCGGCGGAGACGGGGCGGGAGCGCGGTTCCTCAAGCGCCCCGAGGTGCGAGACGTGCTGGCCTGGCTGCGCCTGCTCGTCGAGCCCCAAGATGCCGCCGCTGTCGTCCGTGCCCTCGCCAGGCCGCCGATCGGCCTGCGCCAGGTCGATCTCGCCCGCGTGATCCAGGTC
>DASWFM010000114.1:0-2049 GCA_036394235.1 Solirubrobacteraceae bacterium
CGAGCACCGGCTCGTAGTCGGCCGGGTCGGTCAGCACCGCCGCGAAGTCGCTGTTCTTCGCCGCCGCCCGGATCATCGTCGGGCCGCCGATGTCGATGTTCTCGATCGCCTCGGCCTCGGTGGCGTCGGGGCGCGCGACGGTCTGCTCGAAGGGGTAGAGGTTCACGCACACGAGATCGACCTGCTCGATGCCCTGCTCCGCGGCGGCTTCAAGGTGACCGGGGTCATCGCGACGGGCGAGCAGGCCGGCATAGAGGCGCGGATGAAGCGTCTTGACGCGACCGTCCATGATCTCCGGGAAACCTGTGAAGTCCTCGATCGAACGCACCTCGAGGCCCGCCTCGCTGAGCTCGCGGGCGGTACCGCCGGTGGAGACGATCTCGACGTCCAGCTCGCGCAGCCCGCGGGCCAGCTCGACGAGACCGCGCTTGTCAGACACCGACAGCAACGCCCGCCGGATCCTCACCTCGCCCGGCCTCGCCTGCTGCACGCCACCACTCCGCTCGGTCGTCAGCTCGCCCTCGATGGCCATGTCCCCAGCCTATCCCTCGCTGTCGCCGATCGCGATGCGCCGCGGGTTGCCCGGATCCGGGCTCAGCGCACCCGCGGCGAACAGCCGCACGGCGCGTGGCAGCAGCTCGTGCTCGAGGGGCCGCAGCGCCGCGAGCACCTGATCGGGGCCGCCGGGCTCCTCGAGCTCGACCGCGCTCTGCAGGATCACCGGGCCGGTGTCGACGCCGGCGTCGACGAAGTGGACAGTGACGCCGAAGACCTTCACGCCATAGGCGAGTGCCTGTTCGATCGCGCCGAGCCCGGGAAAGGCCGGCAGCAGGGATGGATGGACGTTGATGACGGCCCCCGGGAAGCGCGCCAGGAAGCCCTCGCCGAGCAGCTCCAGGTAGCCCGCCAGCACGACCAGCCGGGCGCCTCGCTCCGTCAGCCAGTCCGCGATCGCCTCGTCGCGCGCCTCGCGGTCGGCGTAGTCGGCGCGCGCGAACGACCGCGCGGGCACGTCTCGCGCATGCGCCCGCTCCAGCGCCCCCGCCAGCTCGTGGCTCGAGGCGACTGCCACGATCTCCGCCTCCCGTCCATGGACGCTGTCGAGCAGCGCCTGAAGGTTCGTCCCGGTCCCCGAGACGAGCACGGCGATTGGCAGCGGTGCGGACAAGGCGTCCGGACGATAGCTAGGGCAACCCGACTGCGGCTTCGCCGCCCCCGCAAGGCTCTCCGGAGCGCAGCCCTGCAAGATCGGGACCCGCTGTGCGCAAGATCACAGTGCCGCCGGGCCGGGCGTCCGTTAATGAGTTCAGGAGCAGGGGGCTGCTGCGGGTTTTGCCAACAGCGAAGGGACGAAGCATGCTTCTAGGAATCCTCATAACACTGATAATCACGGCCGGCCTCGGTTCGGCCCTGCGGCGCGACGGGCGCGGCGGGCTGATCGCCCGGCGGCCTTACAACAACCGCTACAACGACGCCTCCGGCGCGCGCGAGGATCACCTCGGCTAGCACGGAGGCGGTGGGTTGGCGGGCGCGCGGGGTGGCCAATCGGCTCGTGGGCTGCGGCCCTTGCGTTAGCTTCTCGGCGATGAGAGCACCTCGCCTCGCCGCAGTGATCGCCATCTGCCTCGCAGTCGCACCGGCGGCATGGGCGGCTTCGAAAGCGCCGGCCAAGCCGGTCAGGGGGGCGCAGTACGAAGGCAAGACGGCGCGGGAAGGCACCGCGACGGTCACGGGCGGGAAGCGCGTGCGCGAGAAAGCAACGGTGCTCTTGAAGGTCGCGAAGAACGGCAGGACCGTGAAGGTGGCGCTCGCCCTTCTGCCCAGCAGCTGCACCGAAACCGGCCAGGGTGCGATCCCGAAGACGAGCCCTGCGCGGATCTCCTCGCGGGGCGCGTTCAGCGGCACGATCAGCTACCAGGAACTGTTCGCACCCGGAGTGGACGCGATCGCCCACTTCAGCGGCCACTTCAACGGCCGGCGTGCGAGCGGAACGATCCGCTCCCAGTTCCTCAAGATCCCGAGCTGCAACAGCTCGACGAGCTTCTCGGC
>DASWFM010000115.1:0-19727 GCA_036394235.1 Solirubrobacteraceae bacterium
GATCCCCGACGAGATCACCACCCATTTCACGAACACCGCCACCGACGCGGACATCCGCAGGGCCCTCGACCAGTACGGGGAGACTGCCCCCAGCGCTTCCGGCTTCGCTGAGCTCGCGAGCCTCATAGCCTCGGTTGACAACGGCTCGCATGTCGTGACCGAACGGATGATCGCGTGGCTGCAGCGTGACGGGGAGGCGGACTCCTACAGGGTCAGCAAGCTGCTCGAGAACCCGATGAGCTGGGATCAGTTCACCGTGCGTGCCCGGCGTCTACTTGCACATGCGGAAAGCAGGCAGCTCGTCAGCGATCTCATCTGCGCACGAGAGCCAATGTCCTGGAGTGGGTCGCGCGTTCCATATCTCCAGGCAAGCCGCGAAGAGTATGCCGCCTGGTGCGATGACGCCGATGCGCGTCTGGCGGAGACCGGGCGAGCGGCTCTCAACCGATTCGACCAGATGATTGAGCGAGAACGCGAGCGGGAGGCCAGGGAGGACGACGGCTGGAAGTGGCTGCGGCCGGCTTCACGGAGCTAGGTCCTAGAGCTCTAACCGCCCACGCCGTTCCACGTGGGCGGTTTCGTGGGCGGTCCCGCGCGAAATACGCTTTATTGGCCCGCAAGCCGCCTGGCCGGCACACCCGACAAATCCCTGATCCCCAAGCCGATCTCCGCGCTCTGGGCCCTCCCCCGCCCCCTCCAACAACCAACCACAACTCAATCGGGGCGATGGGATTTGAGCCGGGCTACTGACTACCCTGGTCTGGCCGCCATCCCGATGGCTACGTCGCACACCGGCATAAGCGCAAACGAATCCCTATTGGCAGCCACGGAACGACGAAGGCCACCTGGCGGTGGCCTTCGCTCTCAGTCGGCCTCCGGCGGGGCCCTTTCGGGTCTCACCTTCCGGTCGGCCTCGATAGCGGGGGCGGGATTCGAACCCGCGACCTTCGGGTTATGAGCCCGACGAGCTACCAGACTGCTCCACCCCGCGTCGCTCTAAATGTTCTAGCAGACGTGACCGGCCGCGGCTACCCCGTTTCGCCCCTCGACGCAACCCCCACGGGCGCCCAGCCCACCCGAGCGCAGCCCAAGCAAGCGCCCGGAGCACCTCGCCTCTAGCATCTCCCCCGTGCGCGTGGCCGTCGTCGACATCGGGAGCAACTCGACGCGGCTTCTGATCGCCGAGGTCGACCCCGAGGACGGAACCGTCGAAGAGCTGGTCAGACGCTCGACGGTGACGCGCCTGGGCCACGGCGTCGATGCCACCGGGGCCCTCGACGACGAGTCGGTCGAGCGGACCTGGCGGGTGCTCGAGAGCTACCGCTGGGCGATCGACGAAAACGAGTGCGAGGCGAACATCGCGGTTCTGACCTCGGCCGTGCGCGATGCCTCCAACGGCGCCATCTTCGCCGAGCGGGTCCGCAGCGAACTCTCGCTGGACGCGAAAGTGCTGAGCGGCGACGAAGAGGCGCAGCTGACGTTCCTCGGCGCGATGGCCGGCCGGCCGCCCGCCGTCGAGCCCACCGTCGTGATCGACATCGGCGGCGGCTCGACGGAGTTCACGGTCGGCACCGGCCGCACGGCGGGCTTCCACGTCTCGACCCCCGCGGGCGTGGTGCGCATGAGCGAGCGCCACATCCACAGCGACCCGCCGGCCCCCGATGAGGTCCAGGCGCTGGGCGAGGACACCGAACGAGTCTTCGTCGAGCACATCCCGGAGGACGAGCGGCTGCCGGTCAAGCAGGGCATCGCAGTTGCCGGCACTGCCACCTCGGCCGCCTCGATAGAGCTCGAGCTGGACCCGTACGACCCCGCGAAGGTCCACGGCCACATCCTGCTGCTCGCCACCGTCGAATTCCTGCTCGCCCGGCTGAGCGGCATGACCGAAGAGGAGCGCCGGGAAGTCGTCGGCCTGAACCCCGACCGTGCGCCCACGATCGTCGCGGGAATGGTGCTGCTCTCCCAGGCGATGATGGTGATGGACCTCGAAAGCGTCGAGGTCTCAGAGCACGACATCCTCTACGGCGGCGCCCTCAGGCTCGCCGGCCTGGGCTAGCGGCCCCGTAAATACCATCGCGCTCACGGCCGTCAAAGGGACACCGGCGCCCGGCCGGCCGCCCCGCGCCTAAGCCAGGTTCGACTTGCGGGGGTAGACGACGGTGGGGTCGGTCAGCACGTTGACGAGCGCCGGCAGCCCCGCCGCGAAAGCTCGTTCGACCGCCGGCGCGACCTGCTCGGGACGCTCGACGAGCTCGCCGTGGCCGCCGAGCGCCGCGACGACCTCGTCGTAGCGGGTGCCCGGACGCAGGTCGGCCGCCACGGAGTAGCCGTAGAGGAACTCCATCGGGTGCTTCTCGAGCGCCCAGATGCCGTTGTTGCCCATCACTCCCACGACGTTCACGCCGTGGCGGGCCAGCGTGTCGAACTCCATGCCCGAAAAGCCGAAGGCGCCGTCGCCGAGCATCATCACGACCTGTCGCTCGGGGTGCGCGAGCTTCGCGGCGAGCGCATATCCGGGGCCCGTGCCGAGACAGCCGAACGGGCCGGGGTCAAGCCAGCAGCCGGGCCGGTAGCTGTTGATCACCCGGCCGGCATAGGAGACGAAGTCGCCCCCGTCGCCGATCACGATCGCGTCGCGATCGAGCGTCTTCGCGAGCTCCGCGTAGAGGCGCATCGGATGCAGCGGCGAGCGGCCGTCCTCGAACTCTGCCCGCTCGCCCGCCCGGCGCTCCTCCTCGATCACCCGCAGCTCGCCGATCCAGCCCTCGCTGGGCAGCGCCGCGCCGCCGGCCCCGGCGCGAACGCCGCTCAACGTCTCCGGGATCGATCCGTAGCACTCGGCGGCGACCGCACGGGGGTGCCGGCGCTCGGGCTCGGCGGCGTCGATCACGACGATCTCCGTGTCCTCGCCGAAGGCCGCGCCGAAGGCCAGCCGGAAGTCCATCGGCACACCGACGACGAGCGCCACGTCCGCGCCCTTCAGCGCGGCCGAGCGCGCGCGGGAGAAGAACAGCTCGTGATCGGCGGGCACGCAGCCGCGGGCCAGGCCGTTCAGGAACACGGGGACCCGCAGCGTCTCCGCGAGCGACAGCAGCGCGTCCTCGCCATGTCCCCAGTAGAGGTCCGTGCCGGCCATGATCACGGGCCGTTCCGCGCCCCGCAGCAGCTCCGCGGCGCGTTCCACGGCAGCGCCGTCGGCGGAGCCCGGCCCGCCGCGGACCGCGCCGCCGGCCTCGCCGTCCCCGGCCTCGCCGGCGTCGCCCTCCTCGCCAGAACGGTCGGCGGCCTCCATGAAGACGTAGTCCAGCGGGAAGTCCACGAACGCGGGCCCGCCGTGCGGCGCGCCGGCCGCAGCGAAGGCGTCATCGACGAGGCCTGGGATCTCCTCGGTCGAGGTGGCCGTCGCGGCGAGCTTGGCGAGGGGCCGCACGAACGGCACGTGGTCGATCTCCTGAAGGGATCCTTGGCCCCAGCGCATCGCCGGCGCGCGGCCGCCGAGGACGACCATCGGCGAGTGGTTAGCCTGCGCGGAGGCCATCGCGGACATGCCGTTGGTGACGCCCGGACCCGCCGTCAGAGCGCAGACGCCCGCTTCCCTCGTGACCTTCGCCCAGCCCTCCGCGGCGAAGGCCGCGGTCGACTCGTGCCGGACGTCCACGATCGCGATGCCCTCCTCCCGGCAGCCGTCGTAGATCGAGAAGAGATGGCCTCCGGAGAGCGTGAAGAGCCGGCTGACCCCGTGGGCCTTGAGGCGCCTGGCGATCAAGCGACCGCCGTGGTAGGTGGCGGTGTCGGGCGCGGCCTCGGTCGACTCGGCGGACATCGCCGCGACTCTATTCGATGGCCCACAGCGATGCCCGGGGTGGGATTTGAACCCACTTGCCTATGTCAGGCCGTCGATTTTAAGTCGACTGCGTATACCGATCCGCCACCCGGGCCAATCGTTCGGCCAGTCTATTTGAGCCCGAGAAGCCCCGATTTTGCGGGGTTTCCAACCCTTCACGACGCCTTTATCTCGCGCAACTACCCGGTTGATACGGTGTTTTCTGGTCAAAGGCAGCGCGAAGCACCGTTTGACCGCCATGGAGGTCTCCGCACTACCAAATCCGAGCGCCATGTCGGGCCTGCGCGGCCCGTCTGCGCTGCTGCGCCTGCAATCGGACGAGCGCCTGATCGCCCTCACCCGCAAAGGCCATCACGCGGCCTTCGAGGTGCTCTGCTCGCGCTATCAGTCGCGGCTGCTGTCCTTCTGCCGCCACATGCTCTCCTCCAAGGAGGACGCGGAGGACGTCCTGCAGGAGGTCTTCGCGGCTGCCTTCAACGCCGTCCTCGCCGATGAGCGGGCGATCAACGTCAGGCCCTGGCTGTACCGGATCGCACGCAACCGCTCCCTGAACCACCTCCGCCGCAACACCGCCACGGGGATGGACTCGATGGACGTGCACTTCGCCGAGAACGGCATCTCGACGAGCGACAAGGTCCTGCGCCGGGAGAGCTTCAGGGAGCTGATCGCCGACGTGCACCAGCTGCCCGAGACGCAGCGCACGGCGCTGCTGCTGCGGGAGATCGACGCGATGTCCTACGAACAGATCGCCCAGGCGATGGAGACGACCGTGCCTTCCGTCAAGTCGCTGCTGGTGCGAGCACGGATCTCGCTGGCCGAGGCTGCGGAGGCGCGGAGGATGAGCTGCGAGGAGGTTCGCCTGGAGCTCGGCGAAGTCGCAGAGGGGCTCCTCAAGCTGAGCCAGCCGGCGCGTCGCCACGTCCGCACCTGCGAGCGCTGTGAGGGTTTCAAGAAACACCTGCGCGAGAACAACCACGTGCTCGCCGCGGTGCTGCCGGTGGCGCCGCTGTTGATGCTCAAGAAGCTGATCCTCGCGAAGCTCGGCCTGACCGCTTCGGCGGGCGGCGCGCACGTCGCGACCGGCTCCGCCGCGACCGTCGGCGCGGGCGCCTCGATCGGCGCGGCGGCCGGCGGCAGCAGCCTGGCGGGCGGCCTGATGACCGCGGGCGCCGGTGCCCTCGCCACGAAAGCAGCGGCGGGCCTCGCGGCGGCCGCGCTCGTGACGGCCGGCGCGGTGGCGGCGGACCACGCCGTCGTGGCGCCGACCCACCATCGCCACCACGCCGCGCTGACGGCATCCGCCGCCGGCTCCACCGCGGCCGCCTCGACCGAACCCGTCGTCTCCGAAATCCGCGCCCAGCCGCCCAGCGCGGGCAGCGCCATGGCAGCGAACCGCGACGCGCGCAAGGCTCGCCACGCCGCCGCCGTGAAGACGCCGGCGACCGTGCCGGCCACGATCGCCGTTCCGCTGCCGGCCACGCCCACGGCCCCCACCACCGAAGCGCCCGCCACTCCGCAGACACCCGAACAGGTCACGGAGGTCACCACGGAGACCACACAGCTCCCGACCTCGGCGACCAGCGGCGAAGCCCCCACCACGACGACCACCTCCGCGACGACGCCGGCGCCGGTCACCACGACCGAAACGCCCGCCTCGCCGGTCGAAGTCTCGGCGGCGCCCCGCACGGTTCAACGTCACCGCGAACGAACGCCGCCGGCGAGCACGGGCGGCGTGCAGGCGCCGACCGAAGCCACCGGATCGCGGACGATGCGTGCGCTGATCAGGGCCGGGCGCAGGAACGCTGCCGCCACGAGCGGCTGACGGCCCCGGCCTAGCCGAAGCTGAACGTCTTCAAGGGCCGCAGCAGCACACCGCCGGAGGCCACTTCGCCGGGTTCCTTGACTTCTTTGGTGGCCCCCACGGCGGTCAGCATCACGATCTCCACGCCCACCCGCGCGCCGGGCCGTTCCGGCAGCAGCAGCACATTGCGGCCGTACATCTCGCGGCCGTCGAGACGGGTTTCATAGAGGACCTGATAGGCGGGCACCTTGTTGACACGGGTCTTGCCCTGCCCGCGCATCACGAGCTGCGGGAAGCGCCGGGCGAGGCCTTCGGAGTAGCGCGTCGCGTAGACCGGCAGCACCCCCGAGATGTTGCCGGTGTAGGGCGGGAGGCTCAGGGGGTTGACCGCGTAGGAGTACTTCAGCGAGCCGTCGCCGTAGTGGGACTCGATCCGCACGTAGCCGCCCGCTTCGGGGGCGGTCCTGTAGAGGCTGCGGTAGGTGAAGCTGAAGGGCAGGCGGCCGCCGTGGGAGTAGTGGGCGGGCTCGAGCGTCAAGACTGCCCCGATCGCGATCGCGACGACAGCCACGCCGGCGGCGATCACGAGCGCCCGCAGCAGGCGCGGGGCGGCGTTCCAGCGAGGGGCGAGCAGGCGACCGAGGGTCGGTCCGTACTCCGGCTTGATCGGCACCGGCACGGCGCTCAGGGGTTCATTCACCGATCGAGAAGAGCGACTCGAGGTCGTGGCGCGAGTAGGCCGCGAAGGCGACCATCGTCTGCGTCTTGACGACGCCCGGCAGGCCGCCGATGTGCGTCGTCACGACGTCCGCGAGCTGCTCGTGGTCTGGCACCCGAACGATCGCCACGAAGTCCCATTCCCCGGTCACCGAGTACGCCTCGGCGACGCCCTCGGTGTCCGCCAGCGCACCGCCGAGGCTCGACAGGGCGTTGCGCTCGGCTTCGATCAGCACGACGGCGTGGGTCATCGTCATAGGCGCCCAATCATAGGCCCCGCGTGACCCTCAGATCCCTGCGCGCGCGGGCCGGGCGAGGCCGAGCCCGACGAGCAGCCCGATCGCGCCGCCGACCACTCCTGCCAGCCAGCTCGCCTCGGGTCGCGCGAACGGGATCGCGAGCAGCAGGGCGGCGAAGGCACCGGTGCCGAGCAGATCCCCTTCGTAGTACTGGCCCGCGCGCAGCGCCCGCAGGTCCGGGGCGGCCCAGCAGGCCAGCAGCGCGAGCGCCCCGGCGTTGGCGCCGAGCACGAATGGGAACTGGTAGACGGCGAGGGCCGCGAGCTCGCCCAGCACGCTTGCGCCGATGAACAGCGCGAGAACCACGACGGGACCGTGGCGACGCTCGACCAGCCAGCCGAACAGGCCCGTGGTGAGAATCGCGACGAACGCGTAGACGCCTCCACCGCCGCCGCTGACGTAGGCGAACGGTGCCGTGAACAGCCGCCACCAGTCGCCGTGCAGACCGCCGCTCAGGACCGCGGTGCCGCCGCTCAACACCAGTTGCGGAGCGATCACCATGTGGTCGAGGATTTCGGGTTCCGCGCGCGCCGCGATGAAGGCCGCGCAGCCGATCGCGACGAGCGCGATCGTCGCGTAGGGGCGCGTGGTCGCCCAGCGGTCGGAGTATTCCCGGGCGGGCCGGGCACCGGCGATCGAGCCTCGGGCGCGGGCCGGCCGTGAGGCGCGGGTGAGCAGCGAGCCGAGGCGGTGGCGGCGGTGCTTCGGCTCCTCCGGGCCGCCCGCCCGGGGCAGCTTCGGTGCCCGGCGGCGCAGCCGGTGGCCGCAGTAGGGACACTCGGTGATGTAGGGACTGACCTCAGAGCCACACTGCTTGCAGACCACGAACAGATCGGCTCCCGAGCTCACCAGCCCATTCTAAGGACCTCTCGACCCCGCCTCGCACCCCTTTGGAATACTCAGAGCCATGAACCTCGGATACGACGGGAAGCTCTACATCCTCGCCTTCGACCATCGCGGCTCCTTCCAGAAGAAGTTCTTCGGGATCGAGGGCGAGCCGGACGCGGAGCAGACGGCGATCATCGCCGACGCCAAGCACCTGATCTTCGAGGGGATGCTGCAGGCCGTCAGCGCCGGAGCCGACCCCTCCGTCACCGGCGTGCTCGTCGACGAGCAGTTCGGATCGACCGTTCCGTCCGAGGCCAAGGAGCGGGGCCTGAAGCTGGCGATGCCCGCGGAGCGCTCCGGCCAGAACATGTTCGACTTCCAGTACGGCGAGGACTTCGGCGAGCACATCCTCAAGTTCGACCCGGACTTCACGAAGGTCCTCGTCCGCTACAACCCCGAGGGCGACGCACCCGAGAACGCCGAGCAGCTGCGCAAGCTGGGGATCCTGTCGGATTGGCTGAAGGCCCATGACCGCAAGTTCCTCTTCGAGCTGCTGGTGCCGGCCGAGCCGGCACAGCTCGCGTCCGTCGGCGGCGACACGGCACGCTACGACGCCGAGTTGCGGCCCGCCCTGATGCGCCAGGCGATCGCCGAGATCCAGGACTCGGGCATCGAGGTCGACATCTGGAAGATCGAGGGCGTGGACGAGCGCTCGGACTGCGAGATGCTCGCCGAGCAGACCCGCGTGGGCGGCCGGGACGGGGTGGTTTGCGTGGTCCTCGGCCGGGGAGCGGACGACGCCAAGGTCGACGAGTGGCTGACGGCCGCCGCCCCCGTCGAGGGCTACATCGGCTTCGCGATCGGCCGCTCGATCTGGTGGGACCCGCTCAAGGCCTACGTCGACGGCAAGATCGAGCGCTCCGCAGGAGCCCGCAAGATCGCCGAGAACTTCCTGCGCTTCGTCTCCGTCTACGAGCGGGCCGCCAAGGCCGCAACGCCGTCGTCCTAGGCAATGGCGGATACCGGACCGTTGACGGCTGCGGATCGTCGTTCCTGGCAAGGACGCAGGGAGCGCCGCGTGCTCTGCACGCAAGCGACCGAGGACGCAGCCAGGGGCGAGGAGACGCGGTCGTCATGAAGATGAGGCAGAGCCTGGCCGATTGGGAGCAGGCGTTCGTCAGGGAGATCACCCTCGACCGCCGCCGGCGCGCATCGCTGCGGCGGCAGGCCGAGCAGCGGACCTTCAAAAGGGAAGTCGAGAAGCGTCACAAGCGTGGCTTCGTGCGCTTCTGGCTGCTGGTGATGGCGCTGATCCTGACGGCCGTCATCGTCACGGTCGTGATGTTCCGCACCCTCTATCTGCTGCTGGGCTGACGTCCTCCGGACGCCGCCGGGGTTTCGGACCGAGCGGCCTGCGTGAGCTGGCGGCGCCCCGAGGGCGGCGCGACTCAGTCTCCCTCGCCGAGCTCCCTCAGTGAGTCGTCGAGGTCGGCGACCTTCTCGGCCGGGGCGTTGCCGTCGCTGAGGGGGGCGACGGCGGTCCCTTCGCGATGGATCTCGAGATAGATCTCCTTGCGGAACACGGGCACCTTCTGTGGTGCCTGGATGCCGATCCGCACCTTCTCCCCCATGACCGACAGCACCGAGACCTCGATCTCGTCGCCGATCATGATGCTCTGGTTGGACTTACGCGTCAGAACCAGCATTGTGGGTGCACCCTTCCTATTTGCGAACCGGGCCTCCGGCGGGAGCCCCTCCGCGAAGGTCTGGCAAGCATAGTCTCAGGACCGGGGGAACGCGATCCGGTCCGGGCACGCTTCTCGCTGTCTGCGCGAACCCCTCTTCGAGGGCTCCCGCGGAGCAGACCGTGCGCCGCGATCGGCCGCCTGATTGCGCTAGTGTGCCGGACCGTCGATGCCCCGTAAATCGCTGCGCCCACACCTGAATCAGATCCGCGCCTGGGCGCGTGAGGGCCGCACCGATGCCTGGGTCGCCCACCAGCTCGAGGTCAGCGTCCGGGATATCGAGCAGTTCAAGCGCCAGAACGACCTCGCGGGCGATGAGCCCGGGGACGCCGGAGCGGCCTACCCCGAGGAGATCGACCTGCGGGCCGAGGACGACGCCTTGATCGCTGCGGAGCTCGAAGCGGCCGAAGCGGAGGCGGAGCGCGTCCTTGCCGAGCGCGGCGAGGAGCTCGATGACTCCGAGGAGGAGGGCGCGGCACCCGCGCGCAGGCGCAGCCGGCGTGGCGGCCGCCGCCGTTCGGGCGCACGTAACACGGCTCCCCTCGAGGGCACCTTCGACCACGGCGAGGAGGGCTTCGGGCTCTGGCTCGACCCCGCGATCCAGGACAACCCCGTCTACGCCGAGCACTGGGCGGGACACCGGCCGGTCGAAGTGGCCGTGGAGGAGGACCGGATCGTGATCCGCCGCATCGGCGAGGACGAGGAGGAGTAGCGGGGCCTCAGGCCCCGACCTCCCGCCTGCCGCCGGCGTAGTCGGTGGCCTCTCTCAAGTAGCGCCCGAAGGCCGCGTCGACGACGACTCCCGCCTCCCACGCCCATGGGTCCTTCGGAGCGATCCTCATCGCCGCCTGCAGGCACCAGGACGTTCCCCCTTCATAGAGATCGACCAGCTCCTCGGCTGTGAATCGCCCGCCGAGCCGCCGTCGCAACTCCGCCACGAGCCCCTCCGTCACCCGTTCGAGAAGCCTCCTGCGCTCGGCCGGCGCCGCCTGCAGGCGCCGCTCCCCCTGCTGCCACTGGTAGATCGCGGTCTCGAACGACACGCGGGCGAGGCTAGCAGCGCACTCGTCTCACCCGGACGCCCCGGAGGGGGCCACCCGGATAGCATCGACCGGCATGGGCGTGCAGAGCCTCGATCACGTAGGTGTCATCGTGAACGACCTCGAGGCAGCAGTCGCGTTCTTCGTCGATCTCGGGCTCGAGCGCGCGGGAGCGGGGACGGTAGAGGGCGAGTGGGTGGACAGGGTCGTGGGGCTCGAAGGCGTCCGAGCGGAGCTCGTCTTCGTGCGAACGCCGGATCGGAGCGACAGCATCGAGCTAGTCAAGTTCCACTCGCCGAGCGCTCATGGCGGCGCGCCTCCTCCGGCTGCCAACCGGCCGGGCATCCGGCACCTCGCGTTCACCGTCGACGACCTCGAGACGGTCCTCGATAGGTTGCGGAGCAGAGGCCTCGAGATGGTCGGCGAGGTCCAGGATTACGAGGACATCTTTCGGCTCTGCTACGTCCGCGGTCCGGAGAACATCATCGTCGAGCTCGCCCAGCGGATCGGTCAGGCCACGTAGCTCAGTTCCTCGGCAGGTTCCCCACGATGTAAGTCTGCTCGTTGGGTCTCTGCATGCCCAGCGCTTTGGCCTGGTCTTCGAGGTTCGCCTGGCTGCTGAGGCGGTTGTGTTCGGAGATCAGGCGGCGGTGTTCGGTTTCCATCGCCGCCACGCGGGCGGTGGTGCGGTGCGATTGGCGCCAGGTGGAGAGCATGTGGAAGCCGGTGCCGATGTAGAGGAAGACGAGGGCGAGCACGACGAACAGCATCGCGATCCGGCCGAGGCGGTCCCAGCGGACCCTGCCGGCGGCCTGCACCCTGCCGGAGCTCCTCCCGCGAGCGGGGGAGGAGGCGCGGCGGGAGCGCGGGTAGGTGGCTGGTGCTGCAGGCATGCTGCTCGTCCATTCGCTTCGGAGCGGCGACCTCCTGCCGGCGAAGGACGAGCTGCGCTAAGGGCGTCTGAAGACCGACCGGCCGGGGAACTCGGCGCGGTCACCCAGCTGCTCCTCGATTCGCAGCAACTGGTTGTACTTCGCGACGCGATCCGAGCGCGACGGCGCGCCCGTCTTGATCTGGCCGCAGCCGGTCGCGACGGCGAGGTCGGCGATCGTCACGTCCTCCGTCTCTCCGGAGCGGTGGCTCATCACGGCCGTGTAGCCGGCCTCCCGGGCCATCGCGATCGCCTCGAGGGTCTCCGTGAGGGTGCCGATCTGGTTGACCTTGATCAGGATCGAGTTCGCCACGCCCGCCTCGATCCCCCGGCGCAGCCGCGCGGTGTTGGTCACGAAGAGATCGTCGCCGACGAGCTGCACGCGCTCGCCGAT
The DNA here is from genome assembly GCA_036394235.1 of Solirubrobacteraceae bacterium. Lineage (GTDB taxonomy): Bacteria > Actinomycetota > Thermoleophilia > Solirubrobacterales > Solirubrobacteraceae > Palsa-744. The sequence continues at coordinate 11,600 of DASWFM010000115.1, forward strand.
CTCCTCGGTCAGGGCCTTCCAGCCCGCCCAGTCCTCCTCGTCCATGCCGTCCTCGATCGAGACCACCGGGTAGCGCGCCGCGATCTCGGCCCAGTAGGCGGCCAGCTGCGTGGCGCTGAGCGTGCGGCCCTCGTGCTCGAGCACATAGGAGCCCTCCGAGTACAGCTCGCTCGTCGCGGGGTCCAGGGCGATCGCCACGTCCTCGCCGGGACGCAGCCCCGCGGCCTCGATGCCCTCGATCAACATCTGCAGCGCCTCCTCGTTGGACCCGAGGTCGGGCGCGAAGCCGCCCTCGTCGCCGACGGCCGTCGCCAGGCCACGCTCGTGGAGGGTCCGCTTCAGCGCATGGAACACGGCCGCGCCCATCTGCAGGCACGACGAGAACGTCTCCGCTCCGCAGGGCACGACCATGAACTCCTGGAAGTCCACTTTGTTGTCGGCGTGGGCCCCGCCGTTGAGGACGTTCATCATCGGCACGGGCAGGACGCGGGCCTCCGGGCCGCCGAGATAGCGCCACAGCGGCTCGCCGGCGTCGGCCGCCGCCGCCTTCGCGACCGCCAGGGACACGCCGAGGATCGCGTTGGCGCCGAGGCGCGACTTGTTGGGCGTTCCGTCGAGCTCGACGAGCGCCCGGTCGAGGGCCGCCTGCTCGCCGGCCTCCATGCCGGCCACCGCCGTGGCGATCTCCCCGTCCACGTTTAGGACTGCCCGCAGCACGCCCTTGCCGCCCCACGCCTCGCCTCCGTCGCGCAGCTCCGTCGCCTCGAACTCGCCGGTCGAGGCGCCCGAGGGCACCGCCGCGCGACCCCGCGCGCCAGAGGCCAGCTCGACATCGACCTCGACGGTCGGATTGCCGCGGCTGTCGAGGATCTGCCGCGCGTTGACCCGCTCGATGCGGCTCATACGCGCTCAGCCTTCAGGCGTGACCGGTGCGCCTTCGCCCGAGCCCGGGGCGCCGGCCCCGGTTTTGGTCTTCGGCGCTTTGTACTGCTTGCAGTCGGCGACGACGAAGCCTTTGCGGCAATCCGTTTTGGCCTGCCACTTCTTTTTGAAGTTCTTGATGAACGTGCTCAGTGCCGTCTGCTGGCTTTTCTGGGCGATGATCTGTTTGATCGCCTTTTCCACTGTCGCGAAGGATGACTGTGTTGAGGCCTTGGTCGACAGCACCTCATAGACGTAGTAGCCGAACTGCGTCTTCAGCGGCCCACCGAGCTGGTTGACCTTTGCCGTGAACAGCGCGTTGTCGAGGTTCTTCTCCTGGGCGCCTTTGACCGATTCCGGAAGCAGCCCGCCTTTGGCCTTGCTCGTGGGGTCGATCGAGACCCGCTTCGCGACGCTGGAGAAGCTCTTGCCCCCTTCGATTTCCTTCTTGGCCGCCTTCGACTGCGCTTCGGTCTTCGTCAGGATGATCTCGACGGTGCGGTGTTCGGCGGTTCCGTACTGAGATTTGTGTTCGTTGTAGTACTTCTGCGCTTCCGCCTGGCTGACCGTCGCTTTTTTCTTGGCGATCTTCTGCTGGATTTTCTGCGAGAGCATGTTCAGCTTCACGCGCAGCAGCAGGTCAGAGACGCTCTGGCCGGACGTCGACAGGAATTTTTCGAATTCGGCGGCTTTCGGGAACTGCTGGTGCTTGATCTTGAGGAACTGGGTTTGCACTTCCTTGTCGCTCAGCTTCACGCCCAGCGATTTCGCTTCGCCGATCACCCACGAGGAGGAGATCAGGAAGCCGAGCACCTCCTGCTGGAGCGATTTGTACTGCTGTTCGCACTGGGACTTCAGCGCAGCCGGCGTCGGCGCCGCCTGGCCTTTGGCGGGTTTCGGCGCCGTGGCCTGCAGATGTGCGATGCAGGCCGTGTACTTCGGCGGGTCCGGAACGGCGGTTTTTTCGCCCGTCGCGCTGGAAGAGGAAGCGGCGACGCCGAGCCAGTGGCCGTAGGTGTCTTTGGTGATCTGATTCGCGCCGTCGACGTTCACCACGGCGTTGCCCGCCAGGCCGCCGCCGCAGGCGACGAGCAGGAGACTGGCAAGAAAAACGGCGCCAAGCGCCGCGATAAAGCGAATCGACTTCGACACGAGGCGGGCACTCTACCGGATCGAAGCTTGAGTTTGCTTAAGTACTGACTAAGGCGTCATTAAGCGGCCTCGCGGACGACCGCGAGCAGCGCATCCGCCGCTTTGACGACGCTCGGGAAACGCTCCTCGGCGTCACTGGAGACGCGCATCGACACCTGCGAGCGGCCGGACTCATAGAGGGCCTCCGGCAGCTCCTCGCGCAGCCTCCTGGCCCGCACCGAGTCGAGCTCGATCGGCACCACGGCGAGGCGGTCGCCGCGGAAGCTGACCGTGCGGGCGCCCGCCTGCCCGAACTTGATGCGCGCCCGCTGCAGGGCGAGCAGGTTCTCGAGCGGCAGGGGCACCGGCCCGAAGCGATCCTCGAGATCCTCCCGCAGCCGCTCCACGTCGGCCACCTCCAGCGCCGCCGCGACCCGGCGGTGGACCTCGATCTTGGCCTGCTCGTAGGGGACGTAGTCGGCCGGGACATAGGCGTCGACGTTGACGTCCAACCGCACCGGCTCCGGCAGATCCTCCTCGTCGGTGTCCGCCGCCGCTCGCACGGCCTCGTCGAGCATCTGCATGTACAGCTCGAAGCCCAGCGCCGCGACGTGGCCGGACTGCTCGTCGCCGAGCAGGTTGCCGGCGCCGCGTATCTCGAGGTCTCGCATCGCGATCTTGAAACCCGCGCCGAGCTCTGTGTAGTCGGACAGCGCCGACAGGCGCTGAGCGGCCTCGGGTGTGAGCGCCGCCGCGGAGTCATAGAGCAGGTACGCATAGGCACGCTCGGAGCTCCGTCCCACGCGGCCGCGGATCTGGTAGAGCTGGGCGAGCCCGAAGGTGTCGGCGTGCTCGACGATCAGCGTGTTGGCCTGCGGGATGTCGATGCCCGACTCGATGATCGAGGTGCAGACGAGCACGTCCGCGCCGCCCCGCAGGTAGTCCATCATCACCTTCTCGAGCTGCCCCTCCGCCATCTGCCCGTGGGCGACCGAGAAGCGCACCCCGGGACACAACGCGCGCAGCCGTTCCGCGGTCTCCTCGATCGTTTCCACTCGGTTGTGCAGGAAGAAGGCCTGGCCACCCCGTGCGTGCTCCCGTTCGATCGCCCGCTTGACGAGCTCCTCCTCGTACTCCCCGACGTAGGTCCGCACCGGCCGTCGGCCCTCGGGGGGCGTCTCGATCACGGAGATGTCGCGCAGCCCGGCCAGGGACATCTGCAGCGTGCGCGGAATCGGCGTCGCGGACATCGAGATCACGTCGACCTTCAGCTTCAGCTGGCGCAGGAGCTCCTTCTGCTTGACCCCGAAGCGCTGCTCCTCGTCGACGATCAGCAGCCCCAGGTCCTTCGCGCGGACGTCCCGCGAGAGCACCCTGTGGGTGCCGATCAGGATGTCCACGCGGCCGTCCGCGAAGCCCTTGATCGCCGCTTTCTGCTCGGCCGCCGTGCGGAACCGGGAGGCGTGCTCGATCGTGAAGGGGTAGTCGGCGAGGCGTTCGGCGAAGGTGCCGTAGTGCTGCTGGGCGAGGATCGTCGTGGGCACGAGCATCAGCACCTGTTTGCCCTCAGCCGCAGCCTTGAAGGCGGCCCGCAACGCCACCTCCGTCTTGCCGTAGCCGACATCGCCGCAGATCAGCCGGTCCATCGGCCGCGGCGCCTCCATGTCGGCCTTGACCAGCTCGATCGCGTCTCGCTGGTCGGGCGTCTCGGTGAAGGGGAAGCGCTCCTCGAACTCCCGCTGCCAGTCGGAGTCCGCTTCGAAGGCGTGGCCGCTGCGCCGCCGCCGCTCGGCATAGAGGCTCAGCAGCTCCCCCGCGAGCTCCTGCGCCGCCCTGCGGGCGCGTGCCTTCATCGTCTCCCAGCGCGTTCCGCCCAGCTTCGAGAGCGGCGGGTGCTCGGCGCCCGCTCCGACGTAGCGGGAGATCTTCGCGAGCTGGTCGGTGGGCACGAAGACGCGGTCGTCGCCCTGGTATTCGAGGTACAGGTAGTCCCGCGTGACCCCCGCGACGGTGCGCGTCTCGAAGCCGGCGAAGCGCGCGACCCCGTGGTCCTCGTGGACGACGATGTCGCCGGTGCGCAGATCGGTGAACGAGCGCAGCGCACCACGACGGCGCCCAGGGCCGCCCTGCTCCGGGCGCTCCGCGCGGCGGCGGCGCAGCAGGCGGTGCTCGGGGTAGACCGCGAGCTTCAGCTGGGGGGCGACGAAGCCCTCCCGCAACGAGGCGGCGGCGAAGCGCAGGGAGGGGTCGAGCGGCGCTGCGGCGCCGGCGTCCGTCGCCGCGCCCTCACCCAGCCAGGCCGCTTTCAGGCGCCCGAGGTTGTAGGCCGCCCGCTCGCCCTCGCCGCGCCGCGGGAAGGCGACGACCGTGCGGTACCCGGAGCGGACGAGCTTCTCGAGCTCGGGCTCGGCTTCCGCCAGCGATCGTGCGGCGGTGTCGGCCGACTGCGCCCGCAGCTCGATCTCCTGGCCCGAGGAATGGGCCGACAGCCACACCCGCGTGCGGCTCGCGAGCGTATCGGTGATCTCCCGAGGGCTGACGTAGAGGTGGTGGGCGTCGGTGTCGCCGAAGGCGGCGCAGACGTCATCCCAGTGATCCTTCAGCGCCGGCGGGATCTCCTCCTCGGCGGCGACCAGCAACTCGGTGCGCTCATCGAGCAGGTCGAGCAGCGCCCCGAAGCGCTCCACCGGCAGCAGCTCGGCGATGTCCGGGCGCTCGCCCGGCTCGGCATCCCCCGCGAAGGCCCCCGTCGCAGCAGCGATCTCGGCCAGCTCCCGGTGCTCGGCCGCGAGCTCCGCCGCGGGCGCGATCTCCACCTCCTGCGCATCGCCGAGCGAGCGCTGCGTGAAGGTCGAGAACCAGCGCAGCGATTCGATCTCGACGTCGAACATGTCGACCCGCACGGCCCGGTCCTCCGTCGCCGGGAACACGTCGAGCAGCCCGCCGCGCATCGCGAACTGGCCCCGCTCCTCGACCTGGTCGACCCGCTCGTAGCCCGCCGCCACGAGCTCCGCGGCGCACTCGTCGAGGTCGAGCAGCTCCCCCACACGCAGCGTGAACGATCGTGGCCTCAGCGACGGGTCGGGCACCTTCTCCGAGAGCGCGACGGCGCTGACGACGACGACGGGCTGCTCCGGCGTGGATGAGCCTCCCTGATCGGGCTCCAGCAGCGCGTCGAGAGCGGCGACCCGCAGCCCGACGAGGTGCGGGGGAGGCGCGAGATGGGACTCATAGGCCACGCCTCGCGAGGGGTAGTAGCGGACTCGCCGCGGTGCGAGCCAGGCTTTCAGGTCGCCGGCCACCTCCCTTGCCGTGCGGTCATCTCCCACGACCACCAGCGTGGGGCGGCCCCGGGCCTGCTCGTCACGGTCGCTGATCGCAGCGATCAGATAGGGACGCAGGGAGGCCGAGACGAAGGCATGGCCTCCCTCGGCGGCCAGCCGCCGCGCCGGCTCATCCTCCTCCATCAACCCCAGCAGGCTGCGCAGAGCTCCCTCGGCCATCACGCGCCCGTCCGCTCGCCCATGCCGCCGCCCGTCGCGTCGCTGCTGCGATCCGCGCGTGCCTCCTCGCCGGCGCCGCCCGCGGCCGGCTCGGCCAGGCCCAGCACGGCGCGTTCGACGTGTTCACGGCCATGGTCGACGAGGCGTGCGACCTCCGCCTCGCCCTCCTGGAAGCGCCCGAGCACGTAGGCGGCGACGATCTCGGGGTCTGTCGAGTCGGGCCGCCCCACGCCGATGCGTACCCGCATGAAGTCCGCCCCGCCCAGCTCCCGCTTGATCGACTTCAGGCCGTTGTTGCCGGCCAGCCCGCCGCCGAGACGCGTTCGCACCTCGTCGAAGGGAAGGTCGATCTCGTCGTGAACCACGAGCACGCGGTCGAGCGGCAGCTTGAAGGAACCCCGCGCCGGCCCGACGGCGCGGCCGGAGTCGTTGTAGTAGGTCTGCGGGCACATCACAGCCACGCGAGGGCGCTCTGACTTGGACGCCCACCCACCCGGCAGCGCCTCGATCGGCGGGCGGCCCTCCGCGAGACGGGCGTTGAAGCGGTCCTTCGCCCCCTTCAGCTGCCAGCGCTCGGCGAGCGACTCGGCGACTTTGAAGCCGACGTTGTGGCGGCTGCCCGCGTGCTCGCGGCCGGGATTGCCGAGCCCGACTATCAGCCAGTCGACCGGTGCGCCACCGCCGAAGGGGCGTCGCAGGGCCAGCTACTCCTCCTCGGAGGAGCCCTCCGACTCGCCGTCCTCGGCGGCGCCCTCGCCCTCAGCCGCCTCCTCGCCGACGATCTCCGTCTCGGACTCGATTTCCTCCTCGACTTCGGCCTGGAGTTTCGGTGGCGACAGCGTCGCGATGACGGTCTCCTCGGGATCGTCGGTGAGCGTCACGCCCTCCGGTGCGGTGATCGCCGAGAGCAGGATCGTGTCGCCGATCTGCATCTCCCCGACCTCGTAGACGATCGACTCGGGGATCGCGGTCGGCAGTGCCTCGACGTTCAGCTCGCGTGTGATCTGCTCCAGAACGCCGCCTTCCTTCACGCCCGGGGCGTCGTCGGCGCCGAGCAGCTCGAGCGGCACGACGGCCGTGATCTCCTCGTCGAGGCGGACACGCAGCAGGTCCACGTGGATCGTCTCGCCGCGAACCGGGTGCCGCTGGGCCTCCTTCAGCACCACCGGCGCGGCTCTGCCCCCGTCGACGCTGAGGTCCAGCACGGCGCCGCTGCCGGCCAGCGCGTGGCGCAGCTCGCGGGCGTCGGCGTCGAAGCCGACCGGGTCCTGGCCTCCGCCGTAGAGGACGCCGAGGACGCGGCCCTTGCGGCGCATGCGCCGGGCCGCGCGAGAGCCCTCGGCGGTGCGGCTGGTGACGTTCAGTTTTGTCGCGGTGGAGGCCATTTCGGAAAACGAGACTCTAGCAATCGGCTTCGTTCGGGATCGGCGCGCTGAGGCCGGTCAGCGTGACCTTGACGCCGGTGAGGAAGTTGCCGGTGCGCCGGACCGTCACGCATTGGACGACCGGCAGCGTGCCGATCACCGTCCAGGCGAGCCGCGTCCGGCCCGTGGCCCCGAACAGCGCATAGGAGGTCGGCGAGACGAGCTGCAGGATCTTCACCGAGCCCTTCCTGACGAGCCGCGGGTTGGCTGCGTTCGCCTTCACCGCCGCCACGCAGCCGGGGTTCGAGCGGCAGCCGCCGAGGTTGTCGAGCATGCCCTGGACGTCGCCCCGCGCCTGTGCCGCGATCAAGGCCAGGTCCGCGTCGCGTTCGACGTTCTCGGTCTGCAGGAAGCGGGCGAGCAGGATGCTGATCGCGAGGAACAGCACCACCCCGAGCGCGATCGCGGCCCGCACCCGGGTCCGCCGCGACCATCCGCCCGCGCGGCCGCCGCGCGGCTCAGCCGCCCAGGAGGGGAGCTTCGGCCGTCCGGGCGGTCCGGGGCGCGCGGGAGGCTGCTCTGCGGGGTCGGCTGGAGTTACTGGCATCGGCGCTGGCCGCGCCGCCTGCTCGCGCGCTGCACCGGGGCGGAACGGAGTCCCCGGTGCACGCGAGAGACGGCGCGTGCGCGATGGTATCTACACGCCCGTGGGCGGGGCGGCGGCTTACTGTTCGCCCTGTTCCCCTTCGCCTTCGTCGCCCTGTTCGCCCTGTTCGTCTTCGCCGTCTTCGGCGCCCTGTTCGCCTTCGTCGTCGGCGGAGCCGAGCAGTTCAAAGCCGCCGCTTTCCAGCGGCTTGACATTCAGCTCGACCTCCTCGTTGATCGTGAACACCGAGATGTCGAGCGTCGGCGGAACGTGGACGATGACCGTTTCCCCTGATTCCTGGTCGTCGTCGGAGGACACCGTCAGGGTCCGTTCGAGTTCGTTGATTTCGAGGATCGTGCCCTCGACCACGAAGCCGTTGTTGTCTTCGCCTTCTTCCTGCAGGTCTTCTTCTTCGATGTTGCCTTCGTTCTGGTCTTCTTCGCCTTCGTTCTGATCTTCATCGGTGCTGCCGGTGACCGTCACGATCGTGCCCACCGCGGGTGCTTTTGCGCCGTTACGCGCCTCGACGAGCAGCGATACGCCGCGCGATGAGACCGTGTAGG
>DASWFM010000116.1:0-4026 GCA_036394235.1 Solirubrobacteraceae bacterium
CGCGCGTCCCGCCGCGGCCATCCAGGAGGCGAGCAGCGCGAGGGCCGCGAGGAGGCCGACGATGCCGAGATCCGAGAGTGTCTGGACGATGAAGCCGTGCGCGTGTTTGACGGGCAATGGACCCGTCCGGTAGCGCAGCCGCGCGACTTCGTAGCCCTGGGCGCCCGCGCCGAGTGCGGGATGGGCTTTGAAGACCTTCAGCGCCTCGTCCCAGTATTGGGCCCGCACGCTGGCGATCGCCGTCAGGCGCCCCGGCGTGTTGGGCACTTTCGCGTGGGTGTCCGTGAGCTTGTTGTAGGCGTGGGAGACGCTCCCGGCGAAGCCCCTGTGACTCACCGCCAGGGCGCCCGCGAAACCGACGATGCCAACGGCCAGCAGGACCAGCAGCGCGGTCCCGGCGCGACGGCGTAGCTCCCGCGGCGGCGGACGCCGCCCGGTCGCGAAGACCACCGCCACGCCGACGACGGAGAGCAGCACCGTCATCGCCAGCACCAGTGCACCGAGCTCGTGCCCCGCCGAGGTGCTGTCGGCGATCGGCACGCCGTCCGAGCTCAGCGAGTGGTTGCTGAAGTCCCAGGCCGCGATCGCGCCGGCCGTCACCGCCCCGGCCAGCAGCACCGCGGCGCCCCGCAAGCGCAGCGGCACGACGGCGAACCACACCACCAGTCCGACGACCAGCGCCAGGAGCGCACCGCGCGAATAGGCGAGGAGCAGCGTCAGCAGCAGCACTCCCATCGCCGGATAGGCGAGCGCTGTGATCACAGCGTGGCCTGCGCGGCGCGCGCCGAGCCACATGCAGCAGATCGCCCCGAGCGCGGCCGTCAGGCCGAGGGCGTTCCAGTAGCCGTACGGTTCGTAGAGCCGTGCATACCGGTTCGCTTCGGTGAAATGGTTGGGCAGGCTCTTGGCGAGCAACGCATAGCCGCACACGATCGCCGAGCCGAGCGCGATCCCCCCGAGCAGCGCCGGCCACCGTCGCGGCGCGAGCTTCGCCAGCACCACCGCCGCCGCGAACACCGCCGCATAGGCCAGCAGCCGAGCCGCGTCCCGCCAGCTGCCGTCGGGCTGCACAGACCACACGATCGAGATCGCACTCAGCAGCGCGAAGCCCAGCAGCAGCAGCGACGGCCAGAGGCCGAATCGGGACGTCCCCGCTCGCAGCGCGAGGGCGGCCGCAGCCAGCACCACGCCCGAGCCCAGCGTCAGGGCGAGCTCGGTGTTGGTGCTCGTTCCGAGCTCGAGCCCGCCGCTGGTGTAGAAGGACAGCACGCACAGCAACGCGGCGAACGCGACCGTCGCCACCCACGGACCACGGTGGCGCATGCTTCCCGCACCGGCGGGAACACGCCCCCTCGGCGATGGCCGGGCAGGCGTGAGCGGCGGTGCCACGCCCAGCGCAGGAGCGGCCCCCGTCGGGGCGACGCTCTCAGTCGGCGCGCCCGTCACGGATCCGGTGGTGGAGGAATCGTCCGCCGAAGGCCAGCAGGCACGCGAGCAGGAAGGCGATCAGGACGAGCAGCGGCGTGGGCAGCGTGCTGAACGCCGAGGCGATGTTGGCGTGCACCACCCCGGGATGGATCTCCTCGCCGCCGAGGTTGACGGGCGCGCTGCCCGACTTCGCGGCGCCGGCGATCGAGCGCTGCTCCGCCGGCGTCGCCACGACAGCCTGCGGGAGCGCGGCGCCGGGGGCACCCGTGGTGCCATGACCGCGCGCCGCGGCCTGCTGGGCAGCTCGGATCAGCTGCCCGCATTCGCTGTACTCTTCCGTCGTCGCGCTGATCTCTTTCAGCGCTTTTGCGTACGCGCTGGGGGGGAAGCCGGCCAGCGACTTGCCTTCCGCGCACAGCCTGATGATCCTGTGGCCGACGTCGCCGGCACGCGCAGGCGAGGCGGTCGCCAGCGCCACGGTCAGCAGCAGGACCACCGTCGGCGCGAGACGTCTCTGCGGGCGGGGGATTCTCATAGCTCGATTTTCGAACGCTACCAACGGCCTCGGGTGAGCCCGAGCGACGCCAGAGCCTCGGAGAAGCCCTGCGCCCAGGCCTCGGCGGTGTACGCCCGAACGTCCTCTGAGGCCCTAACACCCATCTGCCCGCGAAGCTGCGGAGCGCCCGCCAGGCTGCGGATTGCGCCGGCGAGGGCCGCTGGGTCGCCGGAGGGCACGATCAGCCCGTTCTCGCCGTCGCGCACCAGCCCTCCGGCGGCGGCGCCGACGGCATCGGAGGCGATCACCGCCAGGCGCTGGTTCATCGCCTCGTTTACTACCAGGCCCCAAGGCTCCCGAAACGTTCGCGTCGCCACCGAGGGGACCACGAGCACCTCCGAGGCGGCGTACACATCGCGCAGTCGCTCGCGCCCGAGGGCGCCGAGTGACAGCGTGCGAGCTGCCGGATCGAAGGCGCCTCCAGCCAGCACCAAGGCGATGTCCTCTCTCGCCGCCGACGCCTCGCGCCAGGCCTGCCTCAACACGGAGAGCCCCTTCTCGGGTACGTCCCGGCCCACGAACAGGAATCGCATCGAAGCCTGCACGGGCCAACCGGGCGGAAGTGGCCCGTCGGACGGGGGGCCTCGCCAGAACTCGTTGTCTACGGCCTGTGGTGCCAGGTGGACGTTGCTCGCGCCCCTCGCGCGCACGTATTCGCTGACGTGGGGGCCGTATGTGACGAGCGCATCGGCCGAGGAGTAGAGCCGGCGCAGCGCCGGGTAGCCGAGGGCCTGGGCAGGCGTGCGCGGGTGCGCCCACAGCGACGCCCACAGGATCACCGGCTGCCCGCCGCGCCTCGCACCGGCCCAACCGGCGAGCGGCGCGAGACGCCCCGCGGTGGAGAGGACCACCGCGCGGTGCCGGCCGGCCGCGGCGAGCCCGAACAGCTCGCGCGGCGCAAGCGAGACGTTCGGGAAAGGCAGCTCGGCCGGCCCGGCAGGGCCGCCGTGCAGAGACCGTCCACCGAACATCGCGACCTCGATCTGCTCGCGTTCGTGGAGCGTGCGCAGTCCCTCGACGCGGTAGGCAGGAACGTGGCCGGTGATGAACAGGACCGGCTTCAACGGAGCGCGCGCCGGTAGGCCGCGAGCGTCTGCTCGCCGCATCGCTCCCAGGTGAAGTTCGCTGCCACCGTCGCGCGGGCGCGCTGGCCCGCCTCGCGCAGCCGGTGGGGGTCGCTGAGCAGCTCGTCGATGCGCTGGGTGAGGCGCTCGATGTCACCGGGGGGGACGAGCACGAAGCCGTCCCCGGCCGCCGCGATCTCCTCGGGGCCGGGCTCACCCCGGCACCCGATCGCGGGCAGCCCCCCCGCCATCGCCTCGATGTAGACGACGCCGAAAGCCTCCTCGGTCGAGGGCATCACGAACAAGGTGCACTTCCGTGCCTCTTCGAGCGCCTCCGCAGGGGGAAGCTGGCCCAAGAAGTCAACCCTCGCGGACACGCCGAGCCGGGCCGCAAGGCCCTCCAGCGCAGTGCGCTCGGGTCCATCGCCGATCACCTTGTAGCGGAGGCGCGGGTAGCGCTCGCCAAGGACCGCGAGCGCTCGCAGCACATCGGCGTGGCGCTTTCGGGCGACGAGGTGGGCGACCGTGACGAGGCTGCCGTCCCCCTCACCCTTGCGGTGACGCCCTGCCGGCGGCAGGTCGGTGCCGAGGTGCACGACCCGGGTCTCACGCGCGCCGCTGGCCGCCGACAGCTGCGCGATGCCCTGGCTGTTGGCGAGCACCAGCCGCGCCGCGCCGAGGCCGCGGGCGACGGCCTGCGTGCCCGCCGCGCCCCGGCCCACCGTGTAGAGGACGTCGCCGCCGTGCACGGAGACGACGAGCGGTACGCCCAGGCGCGCCCGGCTGACGGCGTCGGCCGCCGGGACCGCGTTGTGGGCGTGTACGAGATCGAACGGGAAGGAGCTGCGCAGCCGGCGCAGCGCCACGGCCAGGCCGGGCGCCGCCCAGGTGCCCCAAGCCGCGTAATTGCGCTCCCGAGGGGGCGAGACGTAGGGGAGGTATTTGACGCTCAGCCCGTCCAGGACCTGCTCGCGGGGC
>DASWFM010000117.1:0-3065 GCA_036394235.1 Solirubrobacteraceae bacterium
CCTGGCCAGGCGCCTCAACTACGCGAACATCGTGGCGACTCTCGCCCTGTTCGTCGCACTCGGTGGCGCTTCATACGCCGCGTTCGTGCTCCCGCCAGGAAGCGTCGGACCGCGTCAGCTCAGGCGCGCCGCGGTCACCGCGCCCGCCCTGGCGACCCTCTAGTCCGGGATCAGGCCCTCGCCGGTGAAGTCGGCGGCGGCCTCGTGAAGCGAGGTGTCAGCCGGCGGCAGGATCACGTCCGAGCCCTCCAGCTCGTCGTCGGCGACCGGCTCACCGCCGCTCCGCACATAATCGAGTAGCGCTGCGAAGCTCGAGGCGTAGTCGCTCTCGTTGCACTCGTCCACCGCGGCTATCACAACGCGCTCGAGCTCATTGAGCCTGTCCGACTCAGAGTCGGCGAGGGTGAACTGGCCCTCGCCGGAGATGCGGACGATCATGCTTGGCCGCTCTCACCGGCCGGCGTGCTCTCGCCGGAGGAGATCTGCGCGGCTGCCCCCTCACCCGAGCCGAGTTCGCTCTTCATCTTCGCGAGCTCGTCGTCGACGGCGGGTTGGCTCGAGAGCTCCTTGAGCTGGCGGTCGATGTCGTCTTCGCCGGAGCCGAGCTGGGTGATGTCGTCGAAGGTACCGGCCGCTTCGAGCTCCTGCACGGCATCAGCGCGGGCGCGCATGTTCTCGGTCTTGTCGACGGCCCGCTGCATCGCGAGGCCGACATCGGCCATCTGCTCGCCGACGCCGGTCGCCGCCTCGGAGATCCGCACCTGGGCCTCGGCGGCCGAGTACTGGGCCTTGATGACCTCCTTCTTGGTGCGGAACGCTTCGATCTTGGCGCGCAGTTGTTTCTCGGAGTCCGTCAGTTTCTGCTGCTGTGATTCCAGTTCGTTTACCTGGGTGTCGAGCCCCTGCAACTCGGTCTGGGCGACGTTCTTCCGTTCCAGTGCCGCGCGGGCGAGGTCCTCGTGGCCGGAGGAGACGGCCTGGCGGGCCTGCGTGTCGAGCTTGACGACGCTCTGCTGGAGAGAGCTCTCCTGCATCTGCAGGCGCTTCTTGGCCGTCACGACATCGGCGATGCCCTTCTTGACGTTCTGTAGCTGTTCGACCTGCTTCTGGTAGCTGTAGTCGAGGGTCTCACCGGGGTCTTCCGCCCGGTCGAGCATCTTCGACACCTTTGCCTTCACGACGGTGGACATGCGCCCGGCTAGCCCGGCCATCTGATCCTCCTAGGGGTTGCCGCTCAGCGGCCGGCAGCTGGGGTGAAGCCGACCTACGGATTCCAAGCCTAGCCGACAGACGCCGCGGCGGCCGAGGCTACAGGCCGAGCGGGTGGCGGACCGTGAAGCCTTCGTTGCCCGACCGCAGCGGCCGCCAGCGCGGGCCCTGCTGTCCGGAGGGGTCATCGGCTGCGCTCGTGTCGAGGCGCAGGCCGGCGACGGTCATGTAGGCGTGCCCGGCGTTCGCGAAGATCGCGACCCACCGTCCGGCACCGTGCGAGCCCCAGGATTCGAATTCCGAGGAGTCCTCAGAGGTGCTGAGGAGGCTCGCGCCGTGCAACGCGAAGGAGACGGTGCCGGAGCAGTCATAGCCGCGGCTGGTGAAGGAGGCGTGGCCACCGCCGAACACGTAGGGCAGGCCGATCACCTCGTTGCCCGCCCAGATGATCTGCTGGACGGCGGCAGGCGCGTTGATCGGCGCGGCAGCGAGGCCGTTCACGTAGCGAGCCGTGCTACCTGGGACGAGCAGCTCAGGGCGTGCCACAGGGCCGTTCGCGGAGGTCATGCCGTTGCCCCTGATCAGTTCGGGGGGAGCCGCCGAGGAGGACGCGGTTGAAGGCTGCGTGCCGGTCGCGGCGGCCCCACCGGTGGCGCTCGCGGCGGTTCCGGTGCTCGTGGGCGAGGCGCCGGCGACGTACGGAACGACTTCGCCGGAAGCCGATTTGATGTACACGGGCCCCTTGTAGGCGACGCTCCTGGAGCGGGAGGTCACGCGGAAGAGGTGGACTTTGGGGGCGGTGCTCGCCGGGGTCGACGGGGTCGACGTGGTGGTCTTTTCCGAGGCGGAGGCCCCACCTGTGTTGGCCGCGAGGGCGGCGGATGTGCTGGAGCCGGTTGCGATCAGGCTGCAGAACAACGCGCCTACGGTACGTACGTGCAAGACAGCAAACCTCTTTCGTGGGCCTGCGGGGTTAGCTGACGGGCTAGCGCTGAAAGAGCCTGCGCTTCCCACGGTTCCGACCGTGGGATTCGCCCCAACAACTTGGGTCCCCCGTTCCCTGACACCCGGCCAGGGACTCGGCGTTCGGCGGCACGCTAGCAAAGCGCACGGACGCTTGCAGCGGGAGCCGCCCCGAAATCTGTTTTCCCGCTGCTCCGGGTTTTCCGACCTCCCCGATAGTGTGCCCCGGCGGATGCGGTTCAGAGTTGCTTCAACGCGAAGCGCGATTCTCCTTCCGCTCGCGGCGGCGATGCTCGCGGGCTGCGGCAAGACCGCCCCCGAAGCGGAGCCCGGCGGCGGGCCGCTTCGCAAGCTGGCCCCGATTGCGGCCGAGGGCGCCGTCAGTGTCACGACGCGCAATACCACCCGGGTGGGGGGCGCCGGCGCGGCCGTCGACGCGGCGGCCGTGGCGCGGGTCGTCTATCCCGGCCTGACTGCCGCGTCCCGGCCCCAGGCGGTGGTGATCGTGGACCAGCGCCGCTGGCCGGTCGCGCTCGCCGCCTCCTCGCTCGCCGGCGCGCCGCTGAATGCCCCCGTGCTGTTCGCGGAAGGCAACTCGCTGCCCCAGGTCAGCCTCGAAGCACTCGAAGCGATGCGCCCCACCGGCGCATCGATGCTCGGCGCGCAGGTGATCGAGATCGGCACCAAGGCGCCGCTGCCGGCTCGCTACTCGGTGCGAGCGATCGCCGCCGGCGAACCCGCGGCGATGGCCGCCGAGATCGAGCGCGTCCTGGTTCAAGTGCAGCGCACTCGGCCCAGCCAGGCGATCGTGCTCGACACCGACGGCCCGCGCGCGCCGCAGATGCCGTCGGCAGGGCTCGCGGCCCAGAGCGGCGTGCCGTTGCTGCTGAGCG
>DASWFM010000118.1:0-7591 GCA_036394235.1 Solirubrobacteraceae bacterium
CCCGCTGCGCCGCGTCGAGCACGCTCTGGTTCGGATCGCCGCCGGCGCCCAGCTCGTCGGCGTGCTGGGAGAGATAGCCGAGCTTCACGTTGTGACCGGTCGAGAGCTTCCCGGCGGCCAGCGGACGGCGCCCCGCGAGCGCCTCGATCAAGGTCGTCTTGCCGGTGCCGTTGGGCCCGACGAGGGTGACGTGCTCGCCGCGTTCGAGCCACAGCTCCACCGCGTCGAGCAGCACGAGCGGCTCCTCCCCGATCTCGATGCGCCCGCCCTCGAGCTCGAACACCACACGGCCCGAGCGCTCCGGCGCGGCGAAGCGGAACTCGAGCGAACGGCCGTCCTTCGGGTCCCGCTCGATGCGCTCGACCTTCCCGAGCTTCTTGACGCGCGACTGAGCCTGTTTGGCCTTCGTCGCCTTGTAGCGGAAGCGCGCGATGAAGCGCTCCATACGCTCGATCTCGGCCTGTTGCTTGTCGATCGCCTTACCGAGGGCGATCTCGCGGGCGGCCTGCTCCTTGCGCCACTGCGCCCAGGTTCCCGCGAAGAATCGCGCGCGACCGGCCTCGAGCTCGAGCACCGCGGTGCCGACCGCCTCCAGGAACCAGCGATCGTGAGCGACCAGCACGACCGCCGCGTCGAGGTCGGTGAGCGTCTGCTCGAGCCATTCGAGCGAGGCGATGTCGAGGTGGTTCGTGGGCTCGTCGAGCAGCAGCACGTCGGCGCCCGTCGCGAGCGCACGGGCGAGCGAGGCGCGGGTCAGCTGGCCGCCCGAGAAGGTGTCCAGCGGGCGCTCGAGGTCGTCGTCCCGGAAGCCGAGACCGTGGGCCATCGTCGTTGCACGGGAGCGCCACAGGTAGCCCCCGCGGGCCTCGAGTCGCGACTGCGCCGCCGCATAGCGGGCGAGCGTCGGCTCGTCGGTCGCGCCGCCGGCCATCTTCGTCTCGAGGTCCGCGAGCTGCGCCTCGATCTGGAGCTCCTCGGCGCAACCCGACAGCAGGTAGTCGCGCAGTGCCATGCCGCGCTCGCGCGGGGGGCGCTGGTCGTGGAGGGCGATCCGCACGCCCCTGCCGACCGACAACTCACCGCGGTCGATCGAGGTCTCTCCCGCGAGCATCCGCAGCAGCGTCGTCTTGCCGGCTCCGTTGCGTCCCGCGACGGTCATCCGTTCACGGCGCTCGAGCTTGAACGAGACTCCCGTCAGCAGGGGCTCGCCGGCGATGTCCTTGTGCATGTCGGAGGCGATCAGAAGAGCCACGGCTGCTGATGGTAGGGCCGCGGCACCGGCTCGCCGGGGACGGGCGGGATCCGATCAGATACGATCGCTGCGATGCGCCGCCTGCGCCTTGCGATCGTTCCCTACGCGCTGCTGCTGATGCTCGTTTTCGCGTCGGTCGCACACGCCGAAAACGACGGCCGCGGCTTCTACGGGGCGACCGACGACAAGGCGATCACCAACATCGCCTTCGGGGTGATCGCCTTCTTCCCGGTGTTCGTGTTCGCGATGAGCATGCTGCAGAAAGCTCTGGAGAAGCGCAAGGAAGCACGCAAAGCCGCCGAGAAGCAACTGCACAGCGCGCCCTGGCAGGGCGGCTGGTAGCAGCGGCGGCAGGAAGCGCCGGGCCGGCCGGGCTGAGCGTGGACTCCGGGCCAAGCGGGCGGGAGGCGGTCTCATACGAGCGCCGCGGCTCAGCCTCGGTGATCACGATCGATCGTCCCCACCGGCGCAACGCCGTCGACGGTCCGACTGCGGAGGCGCTGCTGGAGGCCTACCGGCGCTTTGAAGCCGACGAGCAGGCCCGGGTGCTGATCGTCACGGGGGCGGGCGGCATCGCCTTCTGTGCCGGCGCCGATCTGAAGGCGACCGACACGATGGCGCCGCGGCTGATGAGCGAGGAGGGCCCGATGGGCTTCACGCGCCTGGCCTCGCCGAAGCCCACGATCGCGGCGATCGAGGGCTTCTGCCTGGCCGGAGGGCTCGAGATCGCCTTGTGGTGCGACCTGCGCATCGCCACCGAGTCCTCGCGGCTCGGCTACCCCGAGCGGCGCTGGGGCGTGCCGCTGATCGACGGCGGCACCCAGCGGCTGCCGCGGATCGTCGGCATGGGCCGCGCGCTTGACCTGATCCTGACGGGACGCATCATCGATGCCCGGGAGGCGCTGGCGATGGGCATGCTGACCGAGGTGGTGCCCGCTGGCGCCCACCTCGACCGGGCCCTCGAGCTCGCCGAGGGGCTCGCGCGCTTCCCGCAGCGGACGATGCTCGCCGACCGGGCCGCTGCACTCGAAGGCTTCGGCATGCCGCTCGCCGATGCGCTCGCGCTGGAGGCACAGGCCGGCCCTGAGGTCTTCGCGGACGGCGCCCAGGGGGCCGCTCGGTTTGCCGGCGGCGAGGGCCGCGGGGGAGCGGGCGCGGGGGCATAGACCGGAGCGGGCGGCGGGCCGTTGGAGCGGGCGCGGGCGCGTAGACCGGAGCGGGCCGCAGCCCGTTCGCGCGGGCCCCGCGGACGCCCGCAGGTAGTCGCTTCGCTGTAGGCTCTCTCGACGATGGCCTACTTCGTGACCGGAGCCACCGGCTTCATCGGGCGCCGTCTCGTAGAGGGTCTGCTCGCCAAACGGCAGGGCGATGTGTATGTGCTCGTACGCGAGAACAGCAAGGGCCGCTTGGAGGATCTCGTCGAGCGTTGGTCGGTGACGTCCGGCGCCTCCGCTGCGGAGCGCGTCAAGCCCGTCGTCGGCGACCTGCGCCGGCCGTTGCTCGGCATCGACAGCGACGAGGTCGCGGAGCTGCAGGGCAAGATCGACCACTTCTTCCACCTCGCCGCCGTCTATGACATGACGGCGCCGGCCCAGCGCAACACCGCCGTCAACGTCGGCGGCACGACCCACGCGGTCGAACTGGCCAGGGCGCTCGACGCGAAGACCCTCCACCACGTCTCCTCGATCGCCGTCGCCGGCACCTACCGGGGGATCTTCGAGGAGACGATGTTCGACGAGGGGCAGGCGCTGCCCTCGCCCTACCACCGCACCAAGTTCGAGTCCGAGCGGATAATCCGCGAGCAGCCGTATGTGCCATGGCGCGTGTACCGGCCGGGCATCGTCGTCGGCGACTCGCAGACCGGCGAGATGGACAAGATCGACGGTCCCTATTACTTCTTCAAGGCGATCCAGCGGCTGCGGCGCGTGCTGCCCGAATGGGTCCCGCTGGTGGGTCTCGACCTCGGGCTGACGAATGTCGTGCCGGTCGACTGGGTCGCCGGGGCGCTCGAGCGCATCGCCCATGAGCCCGACCTCGACGGCCATGCCTTCCACCTCACCGATCCCCGTCCGCAGCGCGTGGACGAGCTGATCAACGAGCTCGCCGCCGCGGCCCACGCGCCGCGCTTCGCCGTCAGCATCGACAAACGGCTCACCGACGTGCTGCCGAGATGGCCGCTCGCGCTGGCCGGTGCGCTGCCACCCTTCAAGCAGGTCACGAACCTCGCGCTGCGAGAGCTCGGCATCCCCCGCGAGGTGCTCGCCCACATGGAGCTGGTTCCGCGGTTCGACAGCGAGGAGACGCAGCGGGCTCTGCTGGGCACCCAGCTCGAACAGCCGCCCGCGCTGAAGGAATACGCGTCGCGGCTGTGGGACTACTGGGAGCGGGAGATGGAGCCCGTGACGGGCCGCGGCCGGACGCTGCACGAGGCGCTGGGAGGACGCCATGTGATGATCACCGGCGCCTCCTCCGGCATCGGGCGTTCCACGGCGCTGAAGGTGGCCGCCGCAGGGGGCGTGCCGCTGCTGGTCGCGCGAAACGTCGACAACCTCGAGGAGGTCCGTGCCGAGATCGTCGCGGCGGGAGGCACCGCGTACGTGTACGCCGCGGACATCTCAGACGTCGCGTCGATCGAAGGGCTGCTCGAGCGGGTGCTCGCCGACCATCGCAACGTCGACATGCTCGTCAACAACGCCGGCCGCTCGATCCGCCGCTCGATCGCCCTCAGCTACGACCGCTTCCACGACTTCGAACGGACGATCCAGCTCAACTACTTCGGCGCGGTCAAGCTGATCATCGGCCTGCTCCCGCACATGCGGGAGCGCGGCTCGGGGCACATCGTCAACGTCTCCTCGATCGGCGTGCAGACGAACCCGCCGCGCTTCTCCGCGTACGTCGCCTCGAAGGCCGCGCTCGACGCCTTCACGCGCGTGGTCGCCTCCGAGGTGATCGGCGACGGCGTGACATTCACGACGATCCACATGCCGCTCGTGCGCACGCCGATGATCGCGCCGACCAAAATGTACGACGCCTTCCCGACGCTCAGCCCGGAGGAGGCGGCCGACATGATCACCGAGGCGCTGCGCAGGCGTCCGAAGGAGATGGGCACGCGCATCGGCCGCTTCGGCGAAGTCGCCTACACGCTCTCGCCGAGCATGATGGACAGGATCCTGCACCTCGCCTACCGGGTGTTCCCGGACTCGGCGGCCGCGAAAGGCCAGAAGGACGTCGAGGAGCACGTGTCCTTCGAGCAGATCGCGATGGCGACGCTCACGCGGGGCGTGCACTGGTAGCAGCTGCGCCCGCCATCGAGGTGAGCGGGCTGCGCAAGCGCTACGGCGACTTCGAGGCGCTACGCGGGATCGACGTGACGGTCGCCCGCGGCGAGGTGTTCGGGCTGCTGGGCCCCAACGGGGCGGGCAAGACGACCACCGTCGAGATCCTCGAGGGCTACCGCTCGCGCAGCGACGGCGAGGTCGCGGTGCTGGGCTACGACCCGGCGCGACGCTCGATCGACCTGCGCCGGCGGATCGGCATCGTGCTCCAGTCGGGCGGCATCTACAGCCACATCACCCCGCGCGAGGCGCTCGCGCATTGGGCGAGCTTCTACCCGGCGCCGCGCGATGTCGAGGAGGTGCTGGACCTCGCGGGCCTGCGCGAGTCCGCTGACGTGCGCAGCCGCAAGCTCTCGGGCGGCCAGCTGCGGCGACTCGACTTCGCCCTCGCGCTGGTCGGCGACCCCGAGCTGATCTTCCTCGACGAGCCGACCACTGGATTCGACCCGGAGGCGCGCCGCGCGGCATGGGAGACGGTGCGCTCGCTGCGCGACCTCGGCAAGACGATCCTGCTCACCACGCACTACCTCGACGAGGCGCAGGAGCTGGCCGACCGCGTCGCGATCGTCAAGGACGGCCGGGTGCTCGCGATCGGGGCGCCGCTGGAGCTCGGCGCCGGCCGGACGGGGGGCTACCGCGTCGTCTACCGCCGCGATGGCGAGGGCGAGCTCGTCGAGCTGCAGACCGACGACCCGACCGCCCTGCTGCACGAGCTGACCACGCAGGCGCTGGCGGAGGGCTGGCGCCTGGAGGAGCTGTCGGTCGGACGGCCCTCGCTCGAGGACGTCTATCTGGAGCTGACGGCCGATGCCTAGCGGGTGGGTGGGCACTCAGTCTCTCGCACTCGGTTGGCGCCAGTACAGGCTGGAACGGAAGATGTTCTGGCGCAATCCCAGCGCCGCGTTCTTCAGCTTCCTGCTGCCCCTGCTGTTCCTCGCGGCCGGCGGCGCGATCCTCAGCGGCAGCCAGCGCGATCTCAACAAGCTCGTGCCGTCGATCGCCGGTCTCAGCGTGATGTCGACGACCTTCACGGCGCTCGCCTACAACGTCGTGTTCCTGCGAGAACGTGGGGTGCTGAAGCGGATCAGGGGCACGCCCTTGCCGACGCTCTCCTATTTCGGAGGAGTCGCCGGCAATGCGGTCACCAACGCCGCCGTGCAGATCGCGATCGTGGTCGTCGCGGGACGCGTGTTCTTCGGCATCGGCTGGCCCCAGCAGTGGCTGTGGCTGATCGTGTTCGTGCTCGCCGGCGTGATCACGATGTCGGCGCTCGGCGTGGCCTTCGCCCACGTGATCCCGAATTTCGAGTCGACGGCCGCGTATGTCAACGCCGTGTTCCTGCCGGTGGTGTTCGTGTCCTTCTACGTGTTCGACTCGCGGAGCGCCCCGGGCTTCCTGCGAAGCATCGCCGAAGGCCTGCCCCTGAAGCCGCTGATCTCCGGGCTGTCGGGGGCGATCGTCACCGGCTCGAGCGTGACGAGGTACCTCGACGAGCTGGCCGTGATCGGCCTGTGGGGAGTGTTCGGGATATACCTGGCGGTGCGCGGCTTCTCGTGGGAGAAAGCAGGCACATGACATCGAGCGGGAGGGAGCCGAGTTGAGAGAGCTGGCCGATGGGCTGTGGATGCTGAACGGCCGGCCCCGCAACGCGATCAACGTCTACGTCGCCGGCGACGTGCTGATCGACGCCGCGACGAGGCAGGCCGAGCGGCGGATCTTCCGCCAGATCTCCGGCGTGAAGCTGAGCGCGCACAGTCTGACCCACGCCCACCCCGACCATCAGGGTTGCTCGCACGTGGTCTGCGAGCGCCTGGGTATTCCGCTGTGGTGCGGGCGGGGCGACGTGCGCGCGATGGAGACGCCCGGCGGCATCTCCAACTCGCAGGCGCCCGGCTGGCTCAACGCACTGCAGCAGCGCTTCTGGACCGGTCCTCCCCACCCCGTCTCTCGAGCGCTCGCCGAGGGCGATGAGGTGGCGGGCTTCACGGTGCTCGAGAGCCCGGGCCATTCGCCCGGTCAGGTTTCCTACTGGCGTGAGTCCGACCGCGTGCTGATCCTCGGCGACGTGCTCACCAACGTCGATGTCCGCACCGGACGGCCCGGCCTGCACGAGCCGCTCCCCCTCTTCACGCCCGATCCGCTCCGCAACCGCGCCTCGGCGCGGCGCCTGGCGGGGCTGAGGCCGCAGCTGACGTGCTTCGGTCACGGTCCGCCGCTGCGGGACCCCGGCCGCCTCGCCGACTTCGTCGACCGCCTGCCCGCCTGAGCGATGGCCGAGTCGATCTTCGTCTCCGAGGGCGAGCACTTCGTCCCCACCGAGCAGGCCCGTGGCCCCTGGGATCCAGGGGCGCTGCACGGCGGCGCGCTCGCGGCGCTGATCGCGACCACCTTCGAGCAACACGAGCCGGTCCCGGGCACGCAGGTCGCGCGCATGGGCTTCGAGCTGCTGCGGCCGATTCCGTTCGCGCCGCTGACGGTGGCGGTGCGAACGGTCAGGCCGGGGCGGCGAGTGCAGGAGCTGGCCGCCGAGGTGCACGCAGAGGCGGGCGAGCGCGGCCGCGAGCTGATCTGCCGTGCGAGCGCGCTGCGCCTGCAGGAGATCTCCTCGGATCTGCCTGAGCTGCCGGACGGCACGAGCGCGACGGCCACGATGCCCGGACCGCAGGAGGGACGCCCGGTGCGCTTCGCGCTCAATGCGGAGGTCGACGAGGCGAGCTTCGCGGCCAGCGCGATGGAGATGCGCTGGCTGGACGATCCGAAGCAGTTGGGTCCGGGACGTGTGTGGATGCGTCTGCGCTACCCGCTCCTCGACGAGCAGCAGGCGACCCCGCTTGCGCGGCTCGCGGCGACGGCGGACTTCGCCAACGGCATCAGCGCCTCGCTGCCGTTCGAGGAGTTCCTGTTCATCAACGCCGACCTGCACGTCCATCTGCACCGCCCACCGCGCGGCGACTGGATCGGAATCGATGCGCGCACGCTGCTCGAACCCGCCGGCACGGGCCTC
>DASWFM010000119.1:0-5408 GCA_036394235.1 Solirubrobacteraceae bacterium
AGCAGCGGGTCATCCGGGGGCGGCCAGCCGATCTGCTCGGAGAACATCGCGAGCGACCCGTGGAGGTGGACGACGACCGCGGTCGGGTCGTCCTCGGGTCGGTCGAGCTGGTAGGCGAGCCCCTCGGCGGCGTAGTCGGGGAAGTCGATCACGTCGATCCGCCGCCGCTCGCCGAGGCTCCGCAGCGCCGCGAGCACGGACCACGTGTAGCCGAGCCAGTAAGCCTCTGTGGTGTGCATCGGGAAGGCCCCGCCGGGAGGGCGCAGCGCGTGGACCGTGACGCCGTCGTCCTGGCGCGTCGCCAGCGCAGGGCCGGTCTCCTCGCCCGCCGTGAGCACCTCGACCTCATGGCCCTGCGCGAGCAGTCCGCGCGCCTTCACGCGTGTCTGGGTGCCGATGCCGCCGACATAGCCCGGCGGGTACTCCTGCGAAACCAGGCAGATGCGCATCAGCCGCCGTCCGGTCCGACCAGGAGGAGGTCCTCGTCGTCGATCAGGACGCGCCCCCCCGCGCGCAGCTCGCGGGCAAGGCCGGGGTACTCCTCGAACCACCAGAACGAGGGCCAGGCGACGGCGAAGTAGGAGATCGACGCGGCGCGCATCCGCTCGAGTGCGACGATCGCGTCCGCGTCGTCGGCGGGGTTGCCGGCCCACTCGCCGTCCTGCTCGGGGAACGGGATCACGGTTCGCCCGCGCAGCTCCGGCTCGAAGCCCAGCAGCGTCTGGTCGATCAGCGCGAGGCGCTCGCCGGCGGGGACCGCCGCCTCGATTGCGCTCACCGCCCGCGCGGTCCGCGGCCACCATGCGTGGCGTTCCCACACCAGCTCATCGTGCACGAGGCCCTGGCGGGCCGCGACCTCTCGCCCGGCGCGCACCATCGTCTCCCAGTGCTCGCGCTGGAACGAGAGCTTCTTCTCGAAGGGGCGCAGCAGCGAGGCGTTGCGGTCGTGGACGCGGTAGCAGGACTGCGGCTCGATCCGGGCGATCGGGCCGAACGCGGGCGCGAGCCCGAACAGGTACTCGTCCGGCGCACGGAAGTAGACGTCCTCGGGAATCGGCATCACCTGATCGAGATACCACCGCGGATAGGCGTTCCCCGAGCTCGGCGGGCTGGGCATCGTCTCGTCGCTGAGCGGGCCATGCTCGAAGAACTGGCGGCGCAGATCGCCCTCGGCCAGCTCCGGATCCTGGATCTCCCCGGTCCGGCGCCCCTCCGCGTCGATCACCGGCATCGACCAGTGGACCTTCGCGACCTGCGGGTCGCGCAGGGCGGCGAGCACGTTCGAGGCTGCATCCGGCATCAACATGTCGTCGGCGTCGAGGAAGATCACCGGCCCGCCGCTGCTCGCCCGGTAGCCCCTGTTCTGGGCCACGGCCTGGCCGGCGTTGGCTTGGAAGATCGCGGTGACGCGATCGCCGAACGACTCGATCACCTCGCGCGAGCCGTCGGTCGAGCCGTCGTCGACGACGATCACCTCGGTCGCGGCGCCGCGCTGGTCGAGGGCGCTTGCGATCGCATCGCCCACGTAGCGCTCGTAGTCGTGCGAGGTGATGATCACGCTCAGGGGTGGGGAGGAGTGTGCGGCCATGGCGTCAGGGGTAGAGAAACCAGTTCGCGAGCCGGCGCACCCCGCTTGCGTCGCGCACCTTGTGGTCCTCCTCGCCGAGCCCGAAGTCATAGCGGCGAATGCCGGCCTCGACGGCTTCACGGACGACGTGTGCGGCCAGCACGCGGCCCGGCGAGTACTCGTGGATCGCGGGGTCGCGCGAGACGAGCCAGGTGAGCTGCGTGGAGCCGCGGATCAGGCCGATGTCGATCGCCGCCGTCCGACCCTGCCATTCGAGCACGGTCAAGCGCGCCCAGCCTTCCCGATGGCCCGCCAGGATCACGGAGCGAAGGAGCTCGCGCGAGCCGGCACGGTCGAAGCTCGCCTCGCCGGCCGCCTGCCATCGGGCCGCGTGCTGCTCGAGGAACAGGGCGGTCAAGGGCTCGAGCTCCGTCTCCGCGGCCACCCGCACCCGCAGCTCGCCGGCGCGGCCCATCCGCGCCTGCTCCTTGCGGACGCTGCGCCTCGCGGTCAGCCGCTCGACGAGCTCCGCATCGGCGAGGTCGGCGAACGGCGCGCCGGGGGCGTCCTCGCGGTACAGGTCGAGCCCGAGCCGCGCCGCGACGCCGGGGAGCAGCGCGGTCGTCGGCGAGTCGAGCGGGACGTGATACAGCTCGATCCCGGAGAAGCCGGCCGCGGCTTCTCGGGCAGCTTCGAGCATCGCCCCGAGCACGGCCTCGTCGAGCTGCCCGACGAAGTCGAGGTAATCCGAGCCGCCCGAGCCGATCAGCGAGAGGCTGCCTTCGACCGCGAACATCGGCGCGAGCGCGAGCTGCTCGCCGTCGCGCTCGGCGAGGACGATCAGCAGCTGCTCGTCCCCGCGCGCTTCCCACCACAGGCGCTGCCACTGCTGGGTCAGGAAAACGACGTCGGTCGCCGAGCGCGCGAGCAGCGCATTCCAGCGCTGCGGGCTGAGTGCGGGCTGGGCGAAGTCCTCGAGGACCTGGACTCGCAGCTCGGTCGCGGCGGTGTCAGTCACCTTCGCCCACCGGGATCGCGCTCGGCAGATCGTGCTCGGCGATCTGCATCTGTTGCCGGTAGAGGGAGCTGTACAGACCACCGCTCGCGACGAGCCGCTCGTGTGACCCGCGCTCGACGATCCGTCCCTCATCGAGCACGAGGATCTCGTCCGAGCCGCGGATCGTGGAGAGGCGGTGGGCGATCACCAACGTGATGCGCCCCTTCATCAGGCGCTCGAGCGCGTCGAGCAGCAGGCCCTCGGTGCGAGCATCGAGCGCGGAGGTCGGCTCGTCGAGGATCAACAATGGGGCGTCCTTGACGAACGCTCGTGCGATCGAGAGCCGCTGCTTCTCGCCTCCGGATAGCGTCGCGCCGCGCTCGCCGACAGGGGTGTCGTAGCCATCCGGGAGACGCTCGATGAACGCATGGGCGTTGGCCGCTTCGGCGGCGGCGACGATCTCATCGCGCGGGGCATCCTGCTTGCCGAGGGCGATGTTCTCGGCGATCGTCGTCGGGAAGATGAACGGGTCCTGCAGGACCAGTGCGATCTGGCTGCGCAGCGAGCGCAGCGTGAAGTCGCGGATGTCGGCGCCGCCGATCGTGACCCGTCCCTGCCAGGGGTCGAAGAAGCGCACGAGCAGGCTTGCGAGCGTCGTCTTGCCGGCCCCCGTCGGGCCGACGATCGCCAGCACCTCGCCGGGATCGGCGGCGAAGGAGATCTCGTGCAGGACCTCCCGTCCCGGCTCGTATCCGAAGCTGACGTCCTCGAAGCGCACGGGGCCGGAGACGGGCCGGTCGGTCGCGCTCGGACGGTCTGTGACGGCGGGTTCGATCTCCATGATCTCCATCACGCGGTCCGTCTCGGCGGCTGCGCTCTGGATCGTCTGAGCGGTGTGCGACAGCGCTTCGATCGGGTCATACAGCGAGGCGACATAGGAGACGAACACGACGATCGTCCCGGCGGTCAGCGCTCCTTCGAGCGCGAGCAGGCCGCCGACGTAGAGCACGGCGGCGGTGCCGAGCGTCAGCACGAGGCCGGTCACGAACTCGAAGCCCATCCCGGTGCGCTGGCTGCGTGCGTAGGCACGGATCGTCTGGTCGGCATGGTGGCGGAAGCGCATCTCCTGCTGGTGCTCGCGCGTGAACGCCTGGACGGCCGGCATCGCGCCGAGCGTCTGCTCGACGACCGAGGCCATGCGACCCTCGGAGTCGCGCTGCACGCGTGCGCGTTCGCGCATCGGACGCCCGAAGAAGCGCGTGGTCAGCACGATCAGCGGCACCACGCTGACAGCGAGCAGCGTGAGCCGCCAGTCGAGTGCGCTCATCACGACGAGTACCGAGGCGAGCGTGGCAACCGCCTGGATCACCGGCAGCACGGCGCCGGTGAGCAGTGTGTCCACCGAGTAGGAGTCCGTCGTGACGCGCTCGATCAGATCGCCGGCTTCGCGTTTTGTGTGGAACAGCAGCGACAGGCGCTGCAGGTGCCGGAACAGGTCGCCTGCCAACGACCAGGTCATGCGCTGGCCGAGCGTCAGCGAGGCGTAGCTCGTGATCATCGACGCCACCGTGCTCGCGAGGAAGATCACGACCTCCGCGACGACGACCCAGACGAGCAGCCCGTGGCGGGTGCCCGCGCCCGGCACGCCGGCGAGCCAGTGCGGGATCGGTTTGCCGTCGATCACGTTGTCGATCAAGAGCTTCAGCGGCCACGGCCGCGCGAGGTTCGCCCCGACACCGAAGAGGGCCGAGCAGAGCATTCCCAGGAACCCCCGCCAATGGGGCCTGGCGTACCGCATCAACTTCAGCTCGCGCCGCCACGCCTGCCGGGAGATCGGCTCCTCGACGGCGATGACCGCCGGCGCTGCGCTCGAGTCGCTCATCCCGACAGCCTCGCGCACCCCGCCTGCTAGGGCTTCGCGACCTGCTCGACGTCGACGCGCTCGTGCCGCGCCGGGCGCACATGCTCGGCCAGATGCGCCAGGTTCATCCGTGGCGGCTCGCGCTCACCAAGGGCAGCAGGATCGACGTCGTTGAATGCGGGCTGCAGGGACGCGCGCACCGTGGCGCAGGCGATGCTGCACTCGTAGAGCAGGCGCGCGAGCAGAAGCCCCGCGAACGAAGCGAGCAGGATCGAGGCGGCCTCGGCGCTGCCGTCGGCCGCGAGCGCGGCGAATCCGGCGAGCAACACCACCAGCACCGCCGCGGGCCACCCCGCGCGCGGCCACGAACGCACGCGCACGAGCTGCCGGCCGGCGCCGTGCTCCTCGATCCCGAGCCGAAGGCGGCTGCCGCCCAGCAGGCCGCCTCGCACGTACAGGTCCCAGCTGTCCCAGTCGCCGCCGGAGGCGACGACGGCGCCCTCGCCGTGCAGGGCGTCGATCACGGCGCCGACGCGTTCCTCTGTGCCCCGCCAGCGCTCTGACCAGAAGGAAGCGGTGCGGGCGAGCGGCAGCGCGAGCGCCCGCAGGCCGCGCCGCCGCCACGGCGTAAGACCGTGGGAGAGCCTGCCCTGGAGCCGCGCGAGCGGCTGCAGCAGGTACAGCGCGCCGGTGAGCAGGCGCATTCGCAGCACGCCCGTATGCGAGTCGAAGCGCGCGCGCGAGGCGCCGAGGCCCGCGTCGGCCAGCAGCGCCGCGAAGGCCAGTCCGAGCAGCGGCAGCGCGATCAGCGCCGGCGACCACACGATGCCGACGGCCGAGAGCACGGCGAGCGCCCAGATCGCCAGGTACCACTCGGGCATCAGCGGCAGCGACTCGAGCAGGCCGTTGCGGGGGCCGTAGAGCGGCTGGAAGAAGGCCGTGCCCCAGC
This sequence comes from Solirubrobacteraceae bacterium, assembly GCA_036394235.1. Classification (GTDB taxonomy): domain Bacteria; phylum Actinomycetota; class Thermoleophilia; order Solirubrobacterales; family Solirubrobacteraceae; genus Palsa-744. The sequence goes on from DASWFM010000119.1 coordinate 5,375, forward strand.
CGCCGTAGTAGACGTGCCAGCGCCACCCGCCGCG
>DASWFM010000120.1:0-3775 GCA_036394235.1 Solirubrobacteraceae bacterium
GCGCCCTGGGCCTTGCCGCGCCCCCTCCCGCCAACAACCACAACTCAATCGGGGAGACAGAGCCCGCCTGCGATCGCTCGGCTTCCAGCCGTCTGCTCGCGTCCGACAAAGGTTGGCTCCCGCTGGGAACACCTTAATGCCGCCGACCGCGTCCCGGGAGGCGCGACGATTGCTACCAAATTGCTACCAATCGGAGGGCTTCAAGGCGGGCTTCTCCTGCCCTAGAGCCAAATCCGACGATGGGCGATACTGGGCTCGAACCAGTGACCTCCGCCTTGTCGAGGCGGCGCTCTCCCAGCTGAGCTAATCGCCCTGGGAGGCAGCCAAGGGTATCAACGGCCCCGCGGCCAAGGGAGACCTGGGGAGCGCTTGGCGGGGCCGAAGAGCAGACGTCTGGGCATTGGCACCGGGCTGACACGCTTCACTGCCGTTCCGATCATCATGCGGAGGCGAAGCTTGGCGACCAGCAGTCTCAGCTCGCGTCGCTCTCCCGCGGGTAGGCGCCCGCGACGAGCGAGGCCCAGACCGATCAGAGCGGCCAGGCGGCGCCGCTCGCGCGGGTTCAGCAGGGCGAGATGGCGCCACGCTATGAGCCCCAGATCCGTCAGTAGCAGGACGCGGCCGATCGGGGCGGCTCGGATGGCTCGTCGCAGCGTTCGCATGCTCGGCACTCCCCTCCTTTACCCACCCCACCTTGGGCGGCTGATCTCAGATCGAAGCCCTTGACACCACTAACGCGCCACCACGGCGAAGAAGTCGCGGTGGTACGGAGCCAGGAACTTGCCTGCGATACCCAGCTGGCCCGGGACGACCTGCGACCAGCTCGGCCCGCTGTGCCCGTGAGTGTAGAGGTACCCGGCGACCCAGTCGGGGTTGATGTCGAGCTGCACCGCCCGGCTCACGCCGGCGCCTGCGAGCGCCTGTGCGAGCGCGAGTGGGGTGAGCTGCTCACCTGCGGCCCAGACCAGCTGACCGTCCTGGCGGATGCCCAACGCCGAGCGGGCGACGACATCGACGTTGCCGACGGTCGAGCCCCAGCAGGATTGGATGCACCCTTCGGCGTTCGCCGCGGGCCGACCGCCGTCCACCAGCAGCGAGAGGTTCTGAAGCACCGAGTAGACGGCGCGCCCGGCCGCCGGTACGCCTTCCTGCCAAGCGCCGATCGCCGTGGTGCCGTCGCGGTAGGTGACGATCGAGCCGCGACCCCGCTGCAACGGCTCGGCCACTCGGCCCGCGGACATCCACCCGACCTCGCCCGTGCTGAACTTGAAGCCGCCGTTGAAAGCCGCCACCAGATGGTGGATCTCGCTGGGCTCTACGAGGGGTCCGTACCGCCAGCTGCCGCTCGGCTCCCCTTCGCCCGCATGCAGGTCGAGCCTCAGGCTCCGCCGGTCGAAGCGAAGCAGCGTCACCCCTCCCCTCTGCGCCTCCCATGCCGCCGCCTGGCCTCTCACCTGCGCGACCACGCGCCAGGCTGAACGCGGCGTGCTGGTCGGCGTGACGACCAGAGGAGGAGGAGGAGGAACGCTCGCCTGCGTTGAGACCGCCGCGGCAGGCGAGGCCGAGCGGACGGCTTCCCTTGCCCCCCGTTGCCTGACGGGGCCGGCGGACTGCGAACCGCACCCGGGCAGCACCGCGGCGAGCAGCACCCCCGCGAGGGTCCATCCCGCCGGCTGCCAATACGCAGAGGCCCTCATAACCCGAAGATTCCCGGACCTGCATAACTGACCCATCAACCCGCGGTGAGAACCCGCTCACCGCAAGCGCGCCCCGTCCTGCGCAGCGCGCCGCCAATCGGCGCCGCCGCCGTTGTTCAGTAGGCGCGGACCGGGGGTCCTTTGTACCTCACGCCTTCGGGACTCGTCCACCGTACTCGCCAACTCCCGGCCGGCACCCGCGAGCTCAGCGTCCAGTAGCCCTTCGAGTTCGTGTGGACTTGGGCGAGCACAGTGAAGCGCCGAGCGCCCCGCCGCTGGGCTTCGACGGTCAGGGTCGTCGCCCCACCCGCGGGCCTGACGAACCCCCACAGCGAGAACGTGGCCCCGCGATGGGAGACGGCGAGCGGCACGGGGAAGGCCGCGAATAGGGGCTTGGCCTTGCCGTTGGCGTACTCCAGGCCCGTCTGGAAGGCGAGGCTGCTGCGGCCTTTCGCGGTGTCGTCGCGGAGCAGATACTGGGAGAAGGCCGCCACCCGGGGATTGCTGTAGGCGACGTGCTCGGCGATCGCGTCGTACTCGGCCTGCTTCGCGACGGGCACGCCGATCTGGCGGTTGGGGGTGCTGATCACACCGAACTCGGTGATGTAGAGCGGTAGGTGCGCGGCGATCGCGCCGGCCCTCGCGGCGCGATCCAGCGCGGCGGTCATCCGCGAGAGAACGCCGATCGTGACGGTCTCGCGGTTCTTGGGCGTGTAGAACGGCCCCCGGATGCTCGCGTAGGGGTGCAACCCCCAGCCGCTGGCGGGGAGCGCTCCGCAGGAGCGTGCACGGCGGTAGCTCGAGTCCAGGCAGAGCACACCGCGCATGAACGTGATCGGGGAGACGTTGTGCTTCGGGCCGCGTACGGGGGGTCGCGGATGGGCTTCCCCTTCAGGGGCGGTTTCCCCGAGCAGCACAGTTGGATGAGCGAGCCCTGCAGCCTGTAGCCCCGCGTAGCCCGCCGAGTACAGGGCTCGGTAGATGCTCGGCGAGGCCGGCGTGCCGTTGGAGTTGAACTGGGGTTCCAGGAATTCGTGGTGGTTGGGCTCGTTCCAGATCGAGAACATCGACACTGCAGCGCCGTAGTGGCGTCCGACGGCGGTCATGAAGGCCCGGAACTGCCCGGCGTTGGGCCGGAACAGCAACGAGTGACCCCGAGGGTTGCCGGTCGCCCACCGCGGCACGGGCGATGTGACGGTCAGCAGGATCCGCCAGCCGCGAGCCTGCGCTTCCTCGATCAGCGGGTCGTACCTGCTCCAGTCGTAGCTCGCCGGGTCGGTCGCGTCGAAGGAGGGTTTGCGGGTGCTGTTGGCCGCGGGCGCCACCGAGCGCCAGCTCAGCTCTACCCGCAGCGCGCGGACGCCGAGACGCTGCAGCGTCGCGATCGTGCTCACCCGGGTGCTCGGATTCAAGAGCAGCGCCGGCGACTCGAAGAAGGTCGCCTGACTCGAGGACGCAGACGCGACCGCAGCGAGTCCGCCGGCGGACGGGGAGAACAGGGCGAGGGCACAGACCAGCTTGCGCAGACGGGACATGCAGCTCCTTCCTCGGGGCTCGGCGTTGCGACCGGGCTCTGCGCCGCCGGGGGTTGGCGGCGCGACGGCAGTTGCCCAGCTAAGACACCTCGGCCCTGGGCATGGTTGCGGTGCGAGCCAGTGAGATGTCGGCGCCTCGGCGTCCGCGCCACAGATCGCCGCCGTCCCCCGGTAGTGGAGCACCGCCGCGCTGTACCCTGTGCCTGCCTGGCGACGTGGCGGAGTGGCTACGCAGCGGCCTGCAAAGCCGTCTACACCGGTTCGATTCCGGTCGTCGCCTCTCGGACCGCCGGCGACCCAACCCGCGTGTCGGGTCGCCGGCGCGAGGACATCCTCTTCTAGCGAGAGCTAGACGTCTTTGTACTCAAAATGCCCCTTCTTGACGCTAGTGCCCTGCGGCGTCGTCACGGTCACGTCGACCTTGCCTTGTTCGGCCGCGAGCGGCGAGGTCGTCGTGATTTCGTGGTCCGAGACCACTGTGAACGCGACTTCCGTGGCTCCGAACGCGACTTTTTCGGCGCCCGTGAAGTCACTCCCCGTTAT
>DASWFM010000121.1:0-2756 GCA_036394235.1 Solirubrobacteraceae bacterium
GCCAAGTCCGAGGCCCGCCACACAGCCGCGCAGCGAGCCGTCGAGGCTGCCTACGCCCGCCTCGAGCAGCTCGTCGACTGATCTAGACTCGAGCAATGGAGCGTTGGCGCAACGCACGCAACATCGCGATCGTGGTCGCGATCGGCGCCGGCGTGTACTTCATCCCCGGCGGCGGTCGCGGGGCGAGCGCCGTCGAAGCTGCCCTCTGGGTGCTGTTCGCGATCGGCATCGGCTACCTCGGCCTGCGCCAGTACCGCGAAAACCAGTTTCGGCTGACGGCGCTCGGCGACCGTCATCGCGGGCTGCTCTACGGCTCCATCGCACTGGCCTTGTTCTGTTACCTCGCCCGCAGCAGGATGTGGGAAACGGGTCTCGGCGAGCTCGCGTGGTTCGTCCTCGCAGGGCTCGTCCTGTGGGCGCTGCTGGAGGTCTACAGGCACGCCCGCAGCTACTCATAGGGGCCTCCGCCGGCGCTGAGACAGCCGCGCCTGTCGCACGACCTATCCTCGGTGCGTGGCCGCCACCGAGACCGTTGACGAGGCTTCCGGGCCGACCCTGAAAGAGCAACGCCGCGCGCTCCCCGACCAGCCCGGCGTGTACCTGTTCCGTGACGACGCCGGCCGCGTCGTCTACGTCGGCAAGGCGAAGTCGGTACGCAAGCGGGTCGCATCGCATTTCTCCAAGGCCCAGGTGCCGAGCAGCCCGGGGCACGCCGAGATGGTGGCGTCGGTTGCCCATGTCGAGTTCGTGGTGGTCGCGAGCGAGGCCGAGGCGCTGCTCGCCGAGCAGAGCTTCATCAAGCAGTACCGGCCCCGCTTCAACATCCGGCTGCGCGACGACAAGTCCTACCCCTTCATCGCGATCTCGCTCGACGAGGCCTATCCCCGCGTGTACTTCACGCGCGAGCGCCACCGCGGCAACCGCGCCTACTTCGGGCCCTACTCGAACGCCAAGCGGGTGCGCTCGACGCTGGAGGTGCTCGCGAAGGTCTTCCAGTTCCGCTCCTGCACCGGCCCCGAGCCGGGGCGCCGCAGCGGCAGCCCATGCCTCGACTACTACATCAAGCGCTGTGGAGCCCCATGCGTGGGCTACGTCAGCCGCGAGGAGTACCGCGAGGCGATCGACGGCGTCATGGACTTCCTCTCGGGGCGCTTCTCGGCGATCGAGCGCGACCTCGAAGAGCGCATGCGCGCGGCCGCCGACCGCGAGGAGTTCGAGCAGGCCACGGTCGAGCGAAACCGCCTGCAGGCGGTGCGCTCACTGCTCGAGCGGCGCCGCGTGACGGGGGACTCGATGGGCACCTTCGACGCTGTCGCCGTCGCCCTCGATGGCCGCGAGGCCAACGCGCAGGTGTTCCAGGTCCGCGACGGCGTGCTCTCCGACCGCCAGTCCTTCTACCTCTCCAACGAGACCGAGCGCGACGCGGGCGAGGTGGCCGAGGAGTTCATGCTGCAGTACTACGGCGGCGGCATCTCGATCCCCGCGCTGCTGGTCGCCCAGCGCGAGGTCGGCGAGCGCGCCGCGCTGGCGGACGCCCTCGCCAGCCGCCGCGGCGGCCCGGTCGAGCTCCGCGCCGCGGAGCGGGGCGAGAAGCGCCGCATCCTCGAGCTCGCCGAGCGCAATGCCCGGCTGGCGCTCGACCAGGACAAGCTGCGCTCCGAGCGCCGGCGCCAGGGTCGCGTAGAGGCGCTCGAAGGCCTTCAGACGGCGCTCGCCCTCGACGCTCCGCCGGTGCGAATCGAGTGCTTCGACATCTCCAATCTGGGGGGCACCCACACGGTCGCTTCGATGGTCGTCTTCGAGGGCGGCGCGCCGAAGAAATCGGACTACCGGCGTTTCAAGATCCGCACCACCGAGGGGGCTCCCGATGACTTCGCCTCGATGGCCGAGGTGCTGGAACGCCGCTTCGCGCAGTGGGAGCGCCAGATGGACATCTCCCCGCACGATCCCGCCTACGACCCGAGCTTCGCGTCGCTGCCGAACCTCGTCGTGATCGACGGCGGCAAGGGCCAGCTGTCGGCCGGCCTCGGCCCACTGCAGGGCTTCCGCGAGCGCGGCGTCGCGGTGATCTCGCTGGCGAAGAGGATCGAGGAGGTCTTCCAGCCGGGCCGCGGCACGCCGCTGGTACTGGACCACTCCACGCCCGAGCTGCAGCTCCTGCAGCGCGTCCGCGACGAGGCGCACCGCTTCGCGATCACCCACCACCGCACCCGCCGCGACCGCGCGCTCACCAGCTCGCTGCTGGACGAGCTGCCCGGCATCGGCCCCGCGCGCAAGCGCGCCCTGCTCGCCCGCTTCGGCTCCCCCGACGCGGTGGTGGCGGCCTCACGCGAGGAGCTCCAGGCCGTGCCCGGGCTGCCGGCCAAGGTCGCGCGGGAGTTGCACGCCAGTCTTCACCGCGCCGGCTGAGACGTCTCGCTTGCTCCTGAGCCGTCTCAGGGGCGTAGTTGCCGGCGAAGGGCAAAGTGGCGCCGGTGTCCGCGCCGCGCGGCACAATCAACCCCGTGTCCGTATTCAGGCCCCTGCGGGGCCCCCAGCGCTCTCGGGGCAAGCCGGCCGTGGAGACGAGCCTGAAGGAGCTCGTGGTGATCACCGGCTTCTCCGGCGCGGGCAAGTCGACCGCGCTGAACGTTTTCGAGGACGCCGGTTACTTCTGCGTCGACAACCTGCCTCCGGAGATGATTCGCTCGCTCGTAGAGTTGTTCGTCCACGGCGGTTCGAACGTCGAGCGCGCCGCGGTCGTCTCCGATGTGCGA
>DASWFM010000122.1:0-7432 GCA_036394235.1 Solirubrobacteraceae bacterium
GCCCGCCCGCCCCGCCCTCGCCGGTGCCGTCGAGCAGTGACTCGGGGCCCGCTCCGTTGCGCGCTGCGCGAAGCGCCCGGCGCGAGTCCCGGACGCGCTCCTGGGAACGGGACGGCGCGACGATCAGCACGCGGTGACCGCGCCGCGCGAGCTCACCGGCGATGCGCTCGACGTGGGCGTTGACCTCGTTGTCCTCGGCCTCCCACGGGTAGGGCGTCACGTGGGCGATCGAGAACGTCTCGCTCATCGACCCGAGGTTATCCGCGCCGCGCGCTCGCCGCTACCCGTCCCGCCCGGCACGGACTCGAGCTAGCGAGCCGAAGCGGCTTTGGCGCGGGCCGGCGCTTTGCGTCCCTTCGGACGCGTACCCGGCTTTTTCGCGTACTTGGCGATGAACTGCTCGGTGTCCCGCCGCGCCTGGTCGTCGGGCCGCTGGTTGTGCGGCGACTTCATCAGGTAGGAGGAGGGCCCGTCGAGCTGCCCGCCGATCCCGTGGTTGAGCGCGAGCTTGCAACAGCGCACGGCGTCGATCACGATCCCGGCCGAGTTAGGGGAGTCCCACACCTCGAGCTTCAGCTCGACATTCAGCGGCACGTCGCCGAAGGCCTGACCCTCGACGCGGATGTGCGCCCACTTGCGGTCCGTCAGCCACGGTACGTAATCGGAGGGCCCGATGTAGACGTCGTTGGCCGGCAGCTCATGATCCATGATCGAGGTCACGGCGTTCGTCTTGGAGATCTTCTTGGACTCCAGCCGCTCGCGCTCGAGCATGTTGTAGAAGTCCATGTTGCCGCCGACGTTCAGTTGCGAGGTGCGGAGCATCTTGACGCCGCGGTCGGCGAACAGGCGCGCGAGGTTGCGGTGCACGATCGTGGCACCGACCTGGGACTTGATGTCGTCGCCGACGATCGGGAGGCCGGCCTTCTTGAAGCGCTTGTTCCAGTAGTCCTCGCGAGCGATGAACACGGGGATGCAGTTGACAAACCCGCAGCCCGCCTCCAGCACCTGCTCGACGTACCACTTGGTCGCCTGCTCGGAGCCGACCGGCAGGTAGGACACGACCACGTCGGTGTGGGTCTCCCTGAGGATCTTGACGATGTCCGCCGTCTCGCCGGGGGCCTTCGTGATCTTCTCTTTGAGGTACTTGCCGAGCCCGTCGTGGGTCATGCCGCGGTACACCGGCACGCCGAGCTTCTTCGGCACCTTGGCGAACTTCATCGTGTTGTTCTGACCCGACCAGATCGCTTCGCCCAGATCCTTGCCGACCTTCGCCGCGTCGATGTCGAAGGCCGCCGTGAATTCGATGTCTGAGATGTGGTAGCCGCCGAGGTCGACGTGCATCAGCCCCGGAACCTGCTCGGAGGGGTCGGCGTCCTTGTAGTACTGGACGCCCTGGACGAAGGCCGAGGCGCAGTTGCCGACGCCGACGATCGCGACGCGGACCTTCTCGGACTGGTAGCGCGCGGCGCCGTTTGTGGAGGCGGCGCCGTTGCTTGCAGCGCTGCCGTTGCTGTGCTCCTTGATCACGAGTGCGATGTCCTTTGCGGGGCGCGATGGCCCGGTCGAGGGAGCCGCTCGGACTCCCTGCTTCTCAGGGGCTGACGGCGGGCGAGGGACCACGCCGTCTCGGAGACAGTACTCCGCGGCAACGAGAAGGTCACACCGCGAGCTGGCGGCGGACGTGCCAGATCCGCTGCGCGACCGTGATCACGCTGAGCACGGCCAGCACGTAGACGGCGGGCTCGAGCAGTTCGAAGTCCCCGAGCGAGGCGCCCTTCGCGAACAGCAGCCCGATCGAGAGGATCACGACCCGCACGGGTCGGGTGGCGATGCCGACCTTGCACTCGACGCCCAGCGCCTCCGCCCGCGCCCGGGTGTAGCTGACCATCAGCGAGGCCAGCACGGCCACGACCACGCCGGCCGCCGCGACGCGGTTGCCCTGCTGCGCGAAGTAGCCCGCGACGGCCGCCAGCACGATGCCCTCCTCGATGCGATCGAGCGTGGAGTCCAGGAACGCCCCGAACGGGGTGCCCTTGCCGGACATTCGCGAGTAGCGCCCGTCCAGCGTGTCCATGACCGAGCCGACGATGAAGGCGACGCCGCCGAGGAAGAAGAGGTCTTCCCACACGAGCACCGCCGCCACCACATTCAGCGCGAAGCCCGTCAGCGAGATCGTGTTCGGCGTCAGGCGCGACTCGATCAGGCGGTTGCGAACGAGCTCACGGCGTTCGCCCTGGCCGATCGGTGCGCGCACCCGTCCGCGGCCGGCGCGCGCGGCGCTGCGCCGTGCCCGGCGCGATGGGGCATGCTGCCTCGGCGGCATCGACGCCGGGCTACCCGCTGGTCGTCAGTTGGGGGGCCACCGCGGAGAAGCGCCAGACCGTCGGGCGCACTCGGGCCAGCCAGCTCGCGCCGTAGGCCGAGGCGCCCGCGGTCATCGCGCCGAGCAGCGCATCGAGGATGAAGTGGTTGGCGGTGACGATGATCACGAAGGCCATCATGAACGGGTAGACCGTCCACAGCACGCGCGCGACCGGCGTTCGCACAAGCCGGGCGAGCGTCCAGCCGATCATCCCCGCGAAAGCGACGTGCATCGAAGGGACGGCAGCGTAGACGTTGGTCAGGGCGCTGATCGATGCGCTGCCCTGGCCGACCTTCACGCCCGTGAAGTCCGAGACGCTGTCGATGAAGCCCCACTCGGGCATGAAGCGCGGCGGCGCGGTCGGGAACACGACGTAGCCGACGAGCGCGATCGCCATCGCGATCAGGAACATGTTGCGTACGAAGTAGAAGTTCTTGTTGTGCTTCAGATACAGGTACAGGAGGGCGCCGATCGTGACCGACGTCTGGGCGTTCACGTAGATCCAGCTCGAGATCACCATCACGATGTGGCTGCCGGAGGCCCACGTCTGGATCGAGGGCTCGACGAACAGGTGCATGCCGCGCTCGAGTGAGATCAGGTCGCGGGCGTGGCTGAAGGCCTCGTTGGCGTTTCCCTCGACGACCCCGCGCACCAGTCGGTAGCCGAGGTAGGCGAGGCCGAACAGGGTTACCTGTCGGAGTGCATCGAGCCAACCGTGGGGCAGGACGCGCTCCTGCAGGTGACGAGCCCGAGCGACCATCGCGGCCTAGCCTAAACGATGCTCAGTCGCATCGCGGACCACGCGAGAAGATCCGCCCGAGCGAGAAGTCGATCACGACGTGCACTGTCCCGGCGCTCGCAGCACGCACCTCCGTCCACCCGCCGGGCGCCTGCGAGACGCAGCCGCGCCCGCGCGAGAGCGCCCAGTAGGGCGTGAAGCGCAACCGCACCACGTAGCTGCCGGGGGCGGGGGCGAGGAGCGAGAAGGACTGCGTGCCGGCCTGCTCGAGGGATGCCGGTGCGGCGGCGAGCGGCGCCGGTGCGCGGACCGCGAACAGCCGCCAGTGCCGTGAGCGCCAGATTTCCTCGATCGCGCCGCGCGCGCCCCTGAGGGCGGGCTCGCCGAGCACCCTCGCCTCGGCCTTGGCCGAGTAGTCGAGCGACGCGTCCGGCAGCGCTACGTAGGAGATCGACTGCGCGCGCAGCCAGGCCTCATAGCGCTGCGGCGTCAGCGCCCGCGAGCTGTAGAACAGCCCGTTGCGATAGCGATCGAGCTGGCGCTCCCAGCCTCGCGCGAGCATCGCCGCCGGCGCAACGAAGCGGGCCTCCCAGTGGTCGACTGTCGGCACCACCTCGATGCGGGCGGGGCGCCGGCCGTAGCCCACGTCGAGCAGCGCGAGCTCCGCGAGCAGGGGCGCGTAGTAGGAGGCCCCCGTCGAGCGGTTCGAGACGGTGGAGACGAAATCGGTCACCGGCGCGTTGGCCTGCCAGTAGGTGAGGGGCAGCACCAGCGCGAGCAGCAGGCGCCGGCGCCACGGCTGAGCGGCGCCGAGCAGCGCGCAGGCGGCGAGCGGCCCGGCGGCCAGCGCGCCGAGGCGGTCGGCGTTGCCGCCGACGGCGCTGGGCACGAGGAACGACCCGATCAGCACCACGGCATAGAGCAGCGCCCCGATCCGCAGCGCCCGGCGCCCCGGCGGGATCGCCAGCCCGATCACGACCACGCCCGCGAGCGCCGGCCAGAATGCGGAGGCGACGAACGGCTGGCTGCCGCCTTCGGGGAAGGCCACGCTCAGGAAGGCGATCGGCACGAGCGCGAGCAGGCACAGCACGGCGGGCAGCGCCGGCCCGCGTGCAACCGAGCTCACAGCCACGCCGGAGCTCACAGCCACGCCCGAGCTCACAGCCACGCCCTTCGCCTGCCTGCCCGTGGCGGCGAGCGCCCAGGCGAGCATCGCCATCGCCAGGAAGGCGCCGGCGACGGGACTCGCCAGCGAGGCGAGCACCGCGAGGCCGCCCGCGGCGAGCCGCCGATCGCGCTGCGCGAGCACCAGCGAGCCGAGCGCGATCGCGAGGCCGAGGTCGAAGGGCACGCGGCTCGAGAGCAGCGCGATCGAGGCGCCCACACCGAACCACAGGCCGGCCGCCCGCTCGGCCGTCGCGGGCACGCGGCCGGCGATCGCCAGCGAGAACAGCCAGGTGGCGGCGACCATCGAGAGCGCCGCGAGCAGTGCCGGCCCGATCAGCGCGCCCAGCGCCGGGGCGAGCAGGGAATAGGCGAGCAGGTGGTGCCCTCCGTACCACGAGTTGTCCCACAGCGAGAAGCCCACCTGGGAGAACAGGTGGCTGCGGTAGGACGCCGCCGCGAGATCGGGGCTCTGCGGCGAGAGCAGCAGGTACACGACGGCGAGCAGCGCCGTCAGCAGCCACGCCGGAGCCCGCCGTAGCGCAGAGGCCGCCGCCCGGCGCGAGCGCGGCCGGGGCGCGATCGTCGCCGCGCTCACCCGCTGCTCAGGAAGGCCGCCACGCGATCGATCACGTCGGGCCGGTCGAGCCACGGCCAGTGGCCCGCATCGGAGTACTCCTGCAGCTCGGCGCCGGGCAGCGCCTGCGCGTAGTCGCGGCCGAAGCGCGCCGGTAGGTACGGATCCTGGGTGCCCCACACGACGAGCGCAGGCATCCGCAGCTCGCCGAGGCGCGCGCCCGCAGCCGCGATGCGCTCGGGAGGCGAGCTCCGGTACAGGCGCAGGATCGCGCGCTGCGTGCCCTGGTCGAAGGTCGCCAGCCTGCTCTCGATCCACTCCGCCGGGAGCGGCCCCGGCGCGACGTTGGACTCGCGCGTCAGCAGCCTCATCGTAAAGCGGTTGGTCATGCCCATCGCGAGCTCGCCGAGGCCCGGCGTGCGCCAGACCCGCGCCATGCGGTGCCAGCGGTAGCCCGGCAGCAGCGGCACCGCGTTGATGATCACGATGCGCTCGACGCGCTCCGGCAGCCGCTGTGCGAGCAGCAGGCCAACAGCGCCCCAGTCGTGCACGACCAGGCTGACCCGTTCGATTTCCCGCTCGTCCAGGAAGCGCTCCAGGAAGTGGTCGTACTCCTCCATCGTGAAACTCAGATAGCCGGGCTTGCCCGAGCGGCCGAAGCCCGGAAGGTCGGGCGCGATGCCGCCGCTCCGCTCGAGGAACCGCGGCCATTCGTCGGAGCTGGTGGGGACGCCGTGGACGTACAGCGGCGTGACCGTGCCCGCGGGCGGCTCGGCGCTGCGCCAGAACACGGGCAGCCCGTCGATCTCGCCGTGATGGTCGCTGACCTCGGGCACGGGCCAAAAATACAGGCAGTACGGTGAGCGGCGAGATGGCCACGGGCGAGACCCACCGGCGGCGGGCGGGCGCCGGCGCATGGACGCCGCCGTCAGGCGCGCGCGTGAAGCGGGTGAGAGAGCGCCTGCGGGAGATCTACGGCATCCCTTTGATGGCGCCCCACCGCCACCCGATCGCCGAGCTGATCCTCACCGTGCTCTCGCAGTCCACGAACGACCGCAACCGCGACGTCGCGTTCCTGCGCCTGCGGGCGCGCATGCCGAGCTGGGAGCAGGTCCGCGACGCGCCGCTCGCGGAGGTCGAGGAGGCGATCCGGCCCGGCGGGATCTCGAAGGTGAAGTCGGCGCGCATCCAGGCGATCCTGCGTGCGATCACGGAGGACCCTCGCGATCCCGGCGAGGAGCTTTCGCTTGACTGGCTGCCCCGCCCGCCGATCTCCGAGGCCCGCGACTACCTTCTGGCGCTGCCGGGCGTCGGGCGCAAGACGGCGGCGTGCGTGCTGCTTTTCGCCTACGGATTGCGCGACGTGCCGGTCGACACGCACGTCTCCCGCGTCGGTGGCAGGCTGCACCTGCTGCGGGAGGGGGCGCCGTTCGAGGAGCTCCACGACGAGATGCTCGCGCTGACTCCGCCGGGCGGCGAGCTCGAGCTGCACGTCAACCTCCTGCGCCACGGGCGCCGCACCTGCCATGCGCGCCGGCCTGCCTGCCGGGAATGCGCGCTGGCGCGGATGTGCCCGAGCCGCTACCTGTTCGAGTGACTCAGCCGCGCGGCAGCACGGCGAAGGCGATGACCGCGTACTGCAGGCCCGCGGCGACGATCACGAGCGCATGGAAGATCTCGTGGTAGCCGAAGATCCTCGGCCACGGGTTGGGCCGGCCGGAGGCGTAGACGACGGCCCCGATCAGGTACAGCAGGCCGCCGAGCGCCAGGCCGCTCACGCCGAGCCACCCGATCGCCGCGGGCAGTTCGCCGAAGACCGCCGCGGTGACGAGGCCGAGCAGCGCGTAGACGGTGGCGAACAGCCACTTCGGAGCGTCGATCCAGAGCAGCTTGAAGACGATGCCGCCGAGCGCTCCGCCCCACATCACGATCAGGATCGTCGTGGCCAGCGAGCCCTTCAAGGCGAGCAGCGCGACCGGCGTGTAGGTGCCGGCGATCATCACGAAGATCATCGAGTGGTCCAGGCGCCTCATCCAGCGTCGTGCCCGCGGCCGCCAGGTTACGCGGTGGTAGAGCGCGCTCGTGCCGAACAGTGCGGAGACAGCGAACGCGTAGATGATCGCGGCCGTTCGCGCTCGCCCGTCGGAGGCGGCCAGGATCAGAGCCACTCCGCAGCCGAGCGACACGAAGAAGGCGAACTCGTGCGAGACGCCCCGCAGCCTGGGCTTGACGCCGCGTTCCGGACAGGCAGCGGCGTGCGCTGACGGCACGGTCATGCAGAGACGGTACCGCTCCTCTGCTTCTCGTGTGCCCGCTCGGGCGTGACCTTTACGACGTCCCAGGCGAGGCCGAGGCGCTCGAGTCCGAGGATCAGCCAACCCGAGGGGTCGAGCTCGTACCAGCGCAGCCCGTGGAAGGCGGAGCGGGGGAAGGCGTGGTGGTTGTGGTGCCAGGACTCGCCGAGCGAAGGGATCGCGAGCCAGAAGACGTTGGTCGACTGATCGTCGGTCTCGAAGCGTCGTTTGCCGAGGTAGTGACACACCGAGTTGACGCTCCAGGTGATGTGGTGGACGAAGAACACTCGCACCAG
>DASWFM010000123.1:0-1657 GCA_036394235.1 Solirubrobacteraceae bacterium
GGCGCCGTAGTTCCCATCGACGACGTAGCTGCCGAGCGGCGTCCACTCGCGCGCCTCGTGCCCGGTCTCCTCTCGAAGCTCGCGCTTCGCGCCGGCGAGCGGCTCCTCACCGTCCTCGATGTAGCCGGCCGGCAGCGAGAGGGACACCTTGCCCACCCCGAGCTTGAAGGAGCGCGCGAGCACGGTGCGGCCGTCGCCGGTCAGCGGCACGACGATCGCGAAGGACCGCATCGCGATCCAGTTGTAGTCATGGAGGATCTCGCCATCGGGCAGCTCGACGTTGAACCAGGGCGGGCGCTCGAGGAGCACGCGCTTGTTGAAGGTCCGCCAGGGCTTGATCACGCGACCCGGTGCTTCTCCAATTTCTTCCGATCGAGGGCAAGGCCCATGCCGGGCCTCGTCGGAAGCGCGAGCATCCCGTTCTTCGGCTGCGGGAGCGGCTCCTCGTAGAGCTCTGCGAGCGGGTTGGAAATGAACATCCATTCCAGCTTGCTCAAGTTGGGGACCGCGGCCGCCAGATGCAGCGACGCGAGCTGCGCCACGCCGCAGGAGAACCCGGTGTGCGGCGCGTACTTCACGTTGTGCGCATGGACGAGCGCGCCGAGCCGCTTCGCCGCGGTGAAGCCGCCGATGCGCGCGACGTCCGGCTGCACGATGTCGAGCGCGCGGCGCTTCAGCAGCTCGCGGAACCCGAAGATGCCGAACTCCGACTCGCCGGCGGCGACCGGGATCGGCTGCGAGCGGCGGATCATCTCGTAGCCGTCGATGTCGTCCGGGTAGACGGGCTCCTCGATGAACCAGAGGTCGTACTTCGCGAGCTCGTGGCAGGCCTTGATCGCGGTCGCGGCGTCATAGGCGCTGTTCACGTCCGCGCCGATGTCGATCGTCGGGCCGACCGCCTCGCGGATGGCCCGCGTGATCTCGACGTCGCCGCGCCACCCGCCGCGCTCGGCCGAGCGGCCGATCTGGATCTTCAGCGCGACGTGGCCGCCGTCGACCTTGTCCTTGGCCTGCTTCGCCATCGCGGCCGGTGTGTCGGTGTAGATCTTCGACCCGTACACCGGTACCGCGGCGCGGCCCGCTCCGCCGAGCGCCTTGTAGAGCGGGATGCCCTGGGCCTGGGCGAGGATGTCCCAGAGGGCCTGGTCGAGGCCGCTCATGCCCTCCTGGACGAAGCCGCGGTAGTGCCCCCACGGCCGCAGCAGCGTGAACATCTCGTCCCAGAGGCCCTCGACGTCGTGCGGGTCGCGCCCGACGAGCGCCGGCCACAGGAGCTCGCGGACGACGGTGTCGAGGACCTTCGGTGCGCGGCGCGCGATGCACTCGCCCCACCCGGTGATGCCGTCGTCCGTCGTCACGGCGACCACCATCGCCTTGAACGTCGAGTACCGGCCCGCGCCGAACTCGATGCCGGGGCCCTCCGCCTCGAGCACCCAGGTCTCCAGGCGGTCGATCTTCACGGCGCAACCATAGGGAACCTGCTGGTCAGGGGCCGGCCGGTCGCTCGGCGGCCTGCCCTCGCTTGACAGCCCGGAGCGGCCTTCCTACTGTGTTAGCAGTCGCGTCAGGGGAGTGCTAAGTCCACTCGCAGAACCCAAAACCGGGCCTCCACCTGGCCAAAACACGCACAACGCAACGGAGGGAGCCACATGCCAGC
>DASWFM010000124.1:0-11124 GCA_036394235.1 Solirubrobacteraceae bacterium
GTGACCCCCTTCAGATACAGGGTGGCCTCGGCGACGAAGGGGTCGGCGACCCGCGGGTTGCGCTCCCTGAAGACCTCGATCTCCAGTTGGGCGAGGTCGGAGACCTGCCGCGCAACCTTTCCCAGACGGCGCTCCACGTGCATGCGGAGCTCGTCGGTGACCGGGACGTTTCGACCCCTGATGTCGATCTGCATCGTCGCTCCTTCGGTCGGCCTTTTCTCTGGCGACCATCGATGCTACGCCGGAGCACGGCGGATGTAAATGGGCGTCGACGGAATACAAACGACCGTTTGTGCCCCTCCGGGGCAGGGCCGGTCGTTTGTATCCCGCCGCCGCTACCGATGTTGGTCCCGCTTCCTGTCCCGCCGCCGCCTTGGTGCGAGAATCGAGCGCTGATGAGCCCGAATCTCTCCTGGACGCTCAGTCCCGGCGTATTGCTCGTCGCGGCGCTCGTGCTCGGTGTCTACGTGCGGCGCTGGCGGGCGGTGCGGCTCGGCTCGCCGCGAGGCGCTGCCGACGCGCCGGTATGGCGCCTGGGCTGCTTCGCTGCATCGGTCCTGATCGGCGTCGTTGCGCTCGTCTCGCCGATCGACGCGCTCGCCGACCAGCTGTTCTTCGCGCACATGATTCAGCACATGCTGCTGCTCGACCTCGCGCCGATCCTCGGCATCCTCGGCTTCACCAAGGTGATCCTACGGCCCGTCACCCGTGCGGTCCACGACCTCGAGCGCAGAGCCGGAGCGCTGGCCCATCCGGCTTTCGCGGTGCTCTTCTACATCGTCGCGATCTGGGCCTGGCATGTGCCCGCGGCCTACGACCTAGCCGTCCGCCATCCCCTCGTGCACGTGCTCGAGCACCTCACCTTCGTGCTCGCCGGCTCGCTGTACTGGTGGCATCTGCTCTCGCCGATACGCGCTCGGCTGCGCCTCGACGGGATGGGCCCGATCGTCTACATGGCCACGACGAAGCTGTTCGTCGGGGCGCTCGGCATGGGACTCGCCTTCGCGCCCTCGGCGCTCTACCCCTACTACGAGCACCACGTCCGCGTGTGGGGGATCTCGGCGCGTGACGACCAGAGCATCGCCGGGCTGATCATGGCAGTCGAGCAGTCACTCGTGATGGGCATCGCGATCGTGTGGCTGTTCGTGCGCGCGCTGACGGAGTCAGAGCGCGCCCAGCAACGCCGCGAGCGCTACGAACTGATCGCCTGAGCGGCCCGCGGCGCTCCCCGCTCAAGATCGGCGCAGCGGCTCAGGGCCGCTCGCCGCTCAGCTCCACGCAGAGCCGCTCGAGCAGCTGCTGCACCTCGATCGTGCGCTGCGCCTCGGGATCGTCGAGCGCGGCGCGCAGCTCCTCTCCGCGGGCGCTCACCAGCTGGTCGGCCATCGCCACGCCGGCCGGCGTGAGGCGTGCCTGCGCGCCTTCGCCGGTGACGAGGCCGCGCTCGTGCAGCTCGGCTTTGACCTCGGCGATGCGCCGCTCCTCGACCTGCTGGCTGCGCGCCATCTCCATGGTCCCGGCAATGCCGTAGCTGTTGAAGCGGACGAGCGCCCAGACCGCCCCCGGACTGATCTCGACGCCGGCGCGCGCCGCGATGCGCCCTCCGATCGCGCGCCTGCCCGCGCTTCCCGCCAGCACGCCGAGCGCGCGGTCGACCTCGGCGAGTGAGCTGTTCGCCTTCGGCGCAGCCAGTGCGTCGTCGAGGCCCGCACTGGTCGCGGCCGTGGCGCGCAGTGGCCGCTCGGGCAGCAACAGGCTGAGCAGGAAGCCGAAGCCGCCGATCGACGCCGCGACGATGAAAACCGGATGCAGCGCGTGTACGTATGCGGCCTCGTAGGCGGTCCGCGCCGCGGCCGGCAACTGCTCGAGCTGCGCGCCGGTCAGGCGCGCGCCCTTGGCGACCTGCGCGCCGACCGCGCCGGGCAGCGCGCCGTGCAGTCCCGAGCGCAGCCGCGTCGTGAAGATCGTCCCGAACACCGCCGCGCCGAAGGAGCCGCCGATACCTCGGGCCAGCGTCACGCCGGAGGTCGCCGAGCCGAGCACCTTGTAGGGGACAGCGTTCTGCACCGCCAGCACCAGCACCTGCATCGTCATCCCCAACCCCAGGCCGAGCACCAGCAGGTAGAGATCCGTGGTTGCCGCGCTCGTGCCGAGCCCGAGGTGGGAGAGCAGGAACAGCCCGAGTGTCATCACGGCAGTGCCCGCGATCGGGAACAGCCTGTAGTGCCCGGTCGAGGCGATCAGCCGTCCCGAGGCCACCGAGGTCAGCACGAGGCCGCCGAGCAACGGAATCAGCCGTAGCCCGGCTCCGGTGGGGCTCGCGTGGAAGACCGTCTGGAAGAACAGCGGCAGGAACGTGACGGAGCCGAACAGCGTGAAGCCGACGATCAGCGACAGCAGCGCCGCGATCCGGAAGACCTGGTCTCCCAGAAGCGACAGCGGCAACACCGGTTCTGCCGCGCGCCGCTCGATCAGCGCGAACACGCCGAGCAACAGGATCGCTGCGACGGGAACGAGGATCGTCGGCGCCGAGCCCCACGCCCAGGTCGTGCCGCCCAGCGAGGCGACCAGCACGATCGCGCTCAGGGCCGCCGCGAGCACAGCCGCTCCGGCGAAGTCGATCTTCGGCCGCCCCCGCGGTCCGGCGGCGGGCAGCGTCGCGCCGATCACGGCCAGTGCGACGAGCCCGATCGGCAGGTTGACGAAGAAGATCCAGCGCCAGCTGAAGTTGTCCACGATCAACCCGCCGAGCAGCGGCCCGGCGATGCTGGCGATGCCGAAGACCGCCCCGAACAGCCCCTGATAGCGCCCGCGTTCGCGCGGCGGCACGATGTCGCCGACGGTCGACTGAACCAGCACGATCAGCCCGCCTGCGCCGAGCCCCTGCACCGCGCGGAAGGCGATCAGCATCGTCATCGTGCCGGCCGTGCCGCACAGCGCGGAGCCAACCAGGAACAGCACCACGGCGCTCTGCAGCACTGTCTTGCGGCCCAACTGGTCGCCGAGCTTGCCATACAGCGGCGTGACCGCTGTCTGCCCGAGCAGGTATGCGCTGGTCACCCAGGAGAGCCGCTCCAGGCCGCCGAGGTCGCCGACGATCGTCGGCAGGGCGGTGGCGACGATCGTCGAGTCGAGCGCCGCCAGCAGCAGCACGAGCATCAGCCCGCTGAAGATCAGGCCGAGGCGCCGCGCCGGCGCGGCGGGAGGGGCCCCGGCGGCGGTCGCGACTCCGCTCACGGCGCGTCGGGGGCGGGTCGCGGGATGGCAAGACCCGGAACCCCCATCGCCGCTCAGCTCCGGCGCCGCAGGTCCGCCGCGATCCCCCTGTGGCCCGCGATCGCGCCGATCAAGATCGACTGTGCCGCCAGGGCCGTGCCGGGGAAGACGATGCTCGACCGCAGCTGGGCGCCGTCGCCGACCCTCGCCCGGTCCCCGAGCACCACAGGGCCGGTGATCCGAACGCCCGCGCCGATCTCCACGTCGCGGCCGATCCACACCGGAGCCTCGACCTCGGCATCGGCGGGCAGCGTGGAGCCGTCCGCCACGGTCACACCCGGCGCGAGGACCTCGCCGACGATCTCCAGGTGCAGCTCGCCTGCCAGAGCGTCGAAGGTCCCCTGACGGAGCTCGCGCAGCGAGCCGACGTCGTTCCAGTACTCCGCCACCTCGTGGATGTAGAACGGCACATCGTTCTCGAGCAGCGCCGGGAACACATCCTTGGCCCAATCGGCGAATGGACGCTCGGGGAAGTAGTCGAAGATCTCCGGCGAGAACACGTAGATTCCGCAGTTGCCGAGATCCGAGAGCGCTTCCTCGGGCGCCGGCTTCTCCTGGAAGCCCGTGATGCGCCCGTCCGGGTCATGCAGCACGACGCCGTACTCGCGGGTGTCCGCAACCTTCTTCACCGATAGCGTGGCGATCCCGCCGGCGTCGCGGTGCCGGGCCACCAGCGCGGCCAGGTCGATGTCCGTCAGGGCATCACCGGAGATCACCAGGAACGGCTCAGATCCGAAGAACTCCCGGCAGGCCCGGACCCCACCGGCGGTCCCCAGGAGCTCCTCCTCGTAGTGGTAGTCGAGGCGATCGCCGAAATGCTCGGAGATCGAGTCCGGGAAGTAGTGCAGGTTCGCGATCACCTCGCTGAAGCCGTGACGCGCGAGCAGGTCGACGATGTGCTCCATCACCGGCCGGTCGAGCACCGGCACCATCGGCTTCGGGATCTCGTAGGTCAGCGGGCGCAGCCGGGTCCCGAGCCCAGCTGCCAGCACCATCGCTCTCATCGCCGGCTCATCCTTTCAAGTTCTTGCGAGCGACATCGGCGGGGAGCGCCATGTCGGCCGCTGTGTGTGTCATGTAAAGAGGCGGGAGCGAAGGTCGCCTTCTGTTGTGCGTGCGCAAAGGTATATACGCGGTAAATACCATTGCTATCGGGACGTGAAAGGCGCCCTCGCACCCATCCTCCGGGTAGATACCTTCGCTATCGGCGTCGCTCTTTTCGATGTATCCGCAGGCTCATCGATCGAGGTTTCGCTGTCGTCGCCGCGCCGCGCGTGCCGTGCCGTGCCGTGCCGTGCCGTTGGATCGTCAAACCCAGCGAACCACGGCACCCACGGCCGGCGCAGGCCTAGTATCGATAGTGGTCGGGCTTGAATGGACCGTCCACCGGCACTCCGATGTAGGCGGCCTGCTCGGGGGTCAGCGTCGTGAGCTTCACGCCGAGCGCGTTGAGGTGCAGCCGTGCGACCTTCTCGTCGAGGTGCTTGGGCAGCACGTAGACGCGCTTCTCGTACTCGTCGTTCTTCGTGAAGAGCTCGATCTGGGCGATCGTCTGGTTGCTGAAGGAGTTGCTCATCACGAAGCTGGGGTGGCCCGTGGCGTTTCCGAGGTTCAGGAGCCGCCCCTCGGAGAGCAGGATGATCGCGTGGCCATCGGGGAAGACCCACTTGTCGACCTGCGGCTTGATGTTGACGCGCTCGATGCCCTCGATGCGACCGAGACCGGCGATGTCGATCTCGTTGTCGAAGTGGCCGATATTGCCGACGATCGCCTGGTGCTTCATGCGCCCCATGTCAGCGGCGGTGATGATGTCCTTGTTGCCGGTCGTGGTGATGAAGATGTCGCCCGTCTCGAGGACTTCTTGGAGCACCCGGACCTCGTAGCCCTGCATCGAGGCCTGCAGCGCGCAGATCGGGTCGATCTCGGTGATCACTACACGGGCGCCCTGGCCGCGGAGTGATTCGGCGCAGCCCTTGCCGACGTCGCCGAAGCCGCAGACGACGGCCATCTTGCCGCCGATCATCACGTCGGTCGCGCGGTTGATGCCGTCGATCAGCGAGTGGCGGCAGCCGTAGAGGTTGTCGAACTTCGACTTCGTGACGGAGTCGTTGACGTTGATCGCCGGGAACAGCAGCTCGCCGCGCTCGACCATCTCGTAGAGGCGATGGACGCCCGTGGTGGTCTCCTCGGTGACGCCTTTGATGCCCTGGCCGATGCGCGTCCAGCGCTGCGGATCCTCACCGAGCGAACGGCTCAGCAGGCCGAGGATCACCGCGAACTCCTCCGACTCGGCGCCGGCCGGGTCGGGGACTGCGCCGGCGGCCTCGTATTCGGCGCCCTTGTGCACCAGCAGCGTCGCGTCGCCGCCGTCGTCGAGGATCATGTTCGGCCCGGATGAACCGGGGCCCGCACGGGTGGGATCCAGATCATCGGCCGGGCCGGGCTCGGGCCAGCGGAGCACCTGCTCGGTGCACCACCAGTACTCCTCGAGGGTCTCCCCCTTCCAGGCGTATACGGGTACGCCACGCGGGTCCTCGGGGCTGCCGTCGGGGCCGACGGCGACCGCCGCCGCGGCGTGATCCTGGGTGGAGAAGATGTTGCAGCTGCACCACCGGACCTTCGCGCCGAGCGCCGTAAGGGTCTCGATCAGGACGGCCGTCTGGATCGTCATGTGCAGCGATCCCGTGATCCGGGCGCCCTTCAGGGGTTGGGCATCGGCGTACTCGCGGCGGATCGCCATCAGGCCTGGCATCTCGTGCTCGGCGAGCGTGATCTCCTTGCGGCCGAAGTCCGCGAGCGAGAGGTCGGCGACCTTGAAGTCGCTCTGCGTGGCAGTGGGTGTCATCGACGACATGACGAACTCTCCTGTTCTTCTCAGGTGAGCGCCCTTCGCTACGGAGGGGGCCGAGCGTGGCGGATACAACCGTCGCAGCGCTCCTCGACCGGGACCGACCGTATCACACCGGGACGGCGGCCAAAACGGCGTGTGGCTCCCGAAAACCGGCGCACCGCGGTCGAATCGGTCATCTCGTGGCGAGGGCCGCCTTGAGCTCGTCGAGGGCCCTCACGGGACCGGGGTCGACGCCGCGCAGTGCCGCGAGGTAGATCGAGACGAGGTCGCCGAGCAGGACCAGCGAGATGACGCGGTCGATCGCGGTCTGGCCGCGTGTCTCCAGGCGGAAGCTGGCGGCGGCGCTGCCGGCGATCATCTGCTCGGTCAGCTCCATGCGTTGCTTCACTCGCGGGTGGGCGTCGGAGTCGTCGAGGAACACGGCCGAGAAGCGGCCCACGTCGTTGGCGCCCTCCCAGCCGGCCAGCTCGTTGTGGTCGAGCTCGGGGAGTTCGCCGAAGAAGGCGGGCTGCTTGGCGTTCTCGTTGATCTGGGTCTTCCAGCGGTAGGCGATCGGCGCCGTCAGGCCGGCTCCGGCGATCACCGGGGCAGTGCCCTGGATGCCGCGGGCGATGGTCTTGCCGAGCGAGTCTTCCGGGGCGTCCGGGCCCCACTCGGCCACGAGCGCCTCGACGTGCGAGGCGGCCACGTCGATCTCCGCGGTCAGCCGCGGGCCGACGCCGCAGAGCGCTGCGACCTCGAGGGAGGCGACGATCATGTAGGCGACGGCCGCACGGGGCTCGAAGCCGGCCGGCAGCGGGATCACCGGAACGCCGTCGGCGCGGGCCATCTCCGCGAGGCGCCCGCCGGTCGTGACGACCGTTCGCTTGGCACCGAGCGCCCCGGCGGACTCGTAGCAGGCGAGCGTCTCCTCGGTTTCGCCCGAGTAGCTCGCGCACATCACCATCGTGTCGGGCGTCGTCCACGTCGGGATGCCGTAGGCGCGGGTCACGAAGATCGGACGCGAGGCATGGTCGCCGAGCGCGGCGCGGGCCAGGGCGCCGCCGATCGCGGAGCCTCCCATGCCCGCGACGACCAGCCCGGCAGGGGTGTCCCAGTCCTGCATGATCGCTGACTCGACCCGCCAGACGGCATCGCGGAGGTGCTCGGGGAGAGAAAGCACGTCCTCCAGCTGACCGGTGCTGTCGACCCTGCCGATCGACTCCCGGGAGATCTCCGCCGCGGCGGCTGTCGTGGTCGCGCCGTCGCTCATCTGGCCCTCTTTTGGTCGGTGAATGTGGTGTCGGTCATCGTCTCGGTCGCTGCCTCGCTCGCGCCGCTGGCCCCTAGAACTCGATCGCCCCGTCGGGCAGGTGCACCCCTGGGAAGATACGCGCCCCGCGTGTGATCACGTTGTCAGCCCCCAGGCTGACCCCCTCCCCCAGTACCGCCCCGGCCGTGACCTTGCTGCCCGATCCGATCTGGCAGCGCGGCCCGACGATGCAGTCGCGAAGCTCGCAGCCCTCGGCCACCTGGCTGCCGGGAAGGATAACGGCGCGCTCGACGGTGCTGTTGGCGCCGATCGTGACGTTCTCGGAGAGCACCACGAGCGGGCCGACGTGGGCGCCCGCTGCGATCTTCGCCCCGGCCTCGACGATCGCCGGTGGGATCACGCGCCCGTCGAGCTCGACGTCCGGCGCGATCCTCGCCCAGCCTACGGAGAGGCGCTCGGAGACGGCCGTCTTGACGTTGCCCTCGATGATGTCGAAGGTCCCCTCGAGGTAGCGCTGGGGCGTGCCGATGTCCATCCAGTAGCTCTCGGAGGCGTAGCCGTAGAGGCCCTCGCCCACCAGCCGCGGCCAGACCTCACGCTCGATCGAGACGTTCCCCTCCGGCGGCACCAGGTCGAGGATCTCCCTCTCGAGCACGTAGGCACCGGCACTGATCAGCGCGCCGCCGGTCCTGCTCGGATCCACGCTGCCCGCCGCGCCGTTGGCGCTCGGCTTCTCGATGAACGCCTCCACTGACTGGTCGTCCTTCAGCAGCACCATGCCGTAGGAGCTGGGGTCGGGAACCTTCACGAGAGCCAGCGTCGCACGGGCGCCGGTCGCCTCGTGCTGGGCGATCTGGGCGCCGAGGTCGATGTCCGTTAGAACGTCGCCGTTGAGCATC
Source organism: Solirubrobacteraceae bacterium (assembly GCA_036394235.1). Taxonomy (GTDB): domain Bacteria; phylum Actinomycetota; class Thermoleophilia; order Solirubrobacterales; family Solirubrobacteraceae; genus Palsa-744. Next base: position 8,279 of record DASWFM010000124.1, read on the forward strand.
AGGAAGCGGTCCTCGAGGATCGGCTCGGCCAGCTTGACCGCGCCGGCCGTGCCGCGCGGCTCCGGCTCCTCGACGTAGCGCAGCCGCAGGCCGAAGGCAGAGCCGTCGCCGAGCACATCGCGAACCGTGTCGGCCAGAAAGCCGCATGACATGACCACGTCATCGATGCCGTGACCGGAGAGCCATTCGAGCATGTAGGCGATGAAGGGCCGGTCGACGAGCTGCACGACGGGCTTCGGGACGGTCGAGGTGAGGGGGCGCAGCCGTGTGCCCCGGCCGCCGACGAGGATCACCGCCTGCAAGCGCGAACTCCCCGCCCGCGGCTCACCGCCGGCCGATCCCTTCGTAGAGCAGCCCGGCGGCACGCACGGCGGCCGCGTCGAGCGCGTTGCGCCCGTCTACGACCAGCGCGCCGCTCATCGCCTCGGCGACCTCGTTCCAGTCGAGCTCGAGGAACTCGCGCCACTCGGTCACGAGCACGACGGCATCGGCCTCGGTGACGGCTTCGAGCGCCGCGTCGCAGTAGTTGAGCTGAGGCATCAGCGTGCGGGCCTCGTGCTCGGCGACGGGGTCATAGGTGCTGACGATCGCGCCCTCGGCCAGCAGCCGGCCGGCGAGCACCAGCGAGGATGCGCCGCGCATGTCGTCAGTCTCGGGCTTGAAGGCCAGGCCGAGCATCGCGATGCGCTTGCCGGCGAGGTCGCCGACGTGGCGTTGGAGCTTGGAGATCACGCGACGCTTCTGCAGCTCGTTGACCTCGGTGACGGCGTTGAGCAGCTGGAAGTGATAGCCGGAGTTCGCGGCGAGCAGCTTCAGGGCGCTGACGTCCTTGGTGAAGCAGGAGCCGCCGTAGCCGATCCCGGCCTGCAGGAACTTCGGGCCGATGCGATCGTCGAGGCCGACGCCACGGGCTACCTCGATGACATCCGCTCCGGTCTCCTCGCAGACATTGGCGATCTCATTGATGAACGAGATCTTCGTCGCCAGGAAGGCGTTGGCGGCGAGCTTGATCATCTCGGCGCTGGCCACATCGGTGCGCACGAGGGGGGCCTCGAGCGGCGCGTAGAGGCCGATCACCGCATCGCCTGCCCAGTCTCCGTTGTCGCCCACCACGACCCGGTCGGGCCGGCGGAAGTCCTTCAGCGCCGAGCCCTCCTTGAGGAACTCAGGACAGGACACGTAGGCCATTCCCTCCTTGCCCCGTTCACGGAAGATCCGCTGGATGCTCGCGCCGGTACCGCACGGCACCGTCGACTTCATAACCAGGGCATGCTCGTTGGAGGGGGGCAGGGCGTCGACGACGGCGTGGACGGCCGACAGATCGGCGTCGCCGGAGTAGGTCGGCGGCGTGCCGACGGCGACGAACAGCATGCGGGCGTGCTCGAGCGCCTCGCCGAGGTCGGTCGAGAAGTGCAGGCGGGAGCCGTGCTCGGCGAGGATCTGCTCGAGGCCGGGCTCGTAGATCGGCACCTCGCCGCGCCGCAGCCGCTCGATCTTCTCGGCGTCGATGTCGACGCACCAGACCTCGCTGCCGAGCTCGGCGAAGCCGGCAGCCGTAACCAGGCCGACATAGCCGGTGCCGATCACTCCGATGGGCTTGCGTTCCGCGCTCATGGGGCGAGGAAGGCTAGATGATCGATTGGACCGCCGTGGGCCGTCGGGCCGGCGGCTACTCGGCGACGGCGAGGAACGCTTCGTAGCGCCGCGCGTCCCGCACGGCCCGGGCCTGTTCCTCGGAGTCCTCGTCGGCCCGCTCAGCGGTGGCCCGCGATTCGGCGAGCTTCGTCTCGAGCACCGAGCGGTCCAGATCGCCCGGCGCGATCGCCTCCTCCACGAGCACCAACGCGCGGTTATCGGCGAACTGCAGGTAGCCCTCGGCCTGGGCGAAGCGCACGATCTCCTCGTCCGAGCGGTACAGCCGCAGCTCGGTTGGATCGAGCATCGCCAGCACCGGCTCGTGGTTGGCGAGCACGCCGATCGAGCCGCTGGCCGTGCGCGTCGAGAGCAGCTCGATCTCCTCCGAGAAGACCTCGCCCTCGGGAGTGAGGACTTCGGCCTGGAATTTCGTGCGCGCCATTATTTCTTCGCGGCCTCGACGACTTCCTCGATCGTGCCCTTCAGGAAGAAGGCCGACTCGGGGATCTCGTCGTGCTTGCCTTCGATGATCTCCTCGAAGCCCCGGATCGTCTCGGGGATCGGCACGAAGGCGCCGGGGGTGCCCGTGAACTGTTCGGCGACGAAGAACGGCTGGGACAGGAAGCGCTCGATCTTGCGCGCCCGCTGCACCGTCAGCTTGTCCTCGTCCGAGAGCTCGTCGATGCCGAGGATCGCGATGATGTCCTGCAGCTCCTTGTAGCGCTGGAGGATCTCCTTGACGCGGTTCGCGACCCGGAAGTGGTCCTCTCCGAGGATCTCGGCCTTGAGGATCGTGGAGGTCGATTCGAGCGGGTCGACGGCCGGGTAGATGCCTTTTTCGGAGATCGACCGGGACAGCGCGGTGGTCGCGTTGAGGTGGGCGAACACCGATGCCGGGGCCGGGTCGGTGTAGTCGTCGGCGGGCACGTAGATCGCCTGAATCGAGGTGACCGAGCCGCGCTTGGTGGAGGTGATGCGCTCCTGCAGTTCGCCCATCTCCGTCTCCAGCGTCGGCTGGTAGCCCACCTGCGAGGGCATCCGGCCGAGCAGCGCCGAGACCTCGGAGCCGGCCTGGACGAAGCGGAAGATGTTGTCGATGAACAGCAACACGTCCTGGCCCTCGTCGCGGAAGTATTCGGCCATCGTCAGCCCCGAGAGGGCGACGCGCATGCGGGCGCCGGGCGGCTCGTTCATCTGGCCGAAGACGAGCA